>CALKTZ010000186.1 GCA_937997355.1 uncultured Planctomycetales bacterium
GACGGAGAGCTTCGCGACTGGCACCGTGAAGGCGGCCGGGAACCCGCCGAGCTGGCTCTCGACCGGGATCGGCCTCTCCCTGGCGAGTCGCCTCGACCCTCGGGGGGGCCAGGCCCGGCAGCTTTGGGGGGGCGCGGCCACCCTCTATCGCAATGATTGGAACCGGAAGGTGACCGAGATCCTGAACGACGGCGCGGAGGCCCGGCCGGAAGACGTGGAATCGATCGGCTTCGTGCTGGTCGACTGGCTGATGTCGCCGAAACTCGGCCGGAGCTTCCCCGCGTTCGTGGACGGCATGCTGAAGGGAACCGCGAATTTCCCCGACGTCCTCAAGTCGGTCTACGGCTCGAACCGCGATGAGTTCCTGGCCAACTCGGCGCAGTGGGTGGCCGAGGGACTATCCGCAACGGGAGAATGAGCGGTCGATCGGCTTGGGCGTGAAGTCCGCGACGAATGAAATCATGCTTTCAACCGCTCGATATCAAAACACGTCCCCCCTCTCGGAGGGGGGATACAGGGGGGAGTCCTTCGATGCGAGATTGCTGCCTTATCCACCCCCCGTAGCCCTCTTGGTAAGGGGGGCGGATGATTCCGGTGACCTTACGGTCGGCCGTTGTTTATCAAGAATGCGACAGCACAAAGGACAGGATGAGGATGAGCGATCCCGCGACCGCGTCGGCCAAGGCCGAGGATTATTTCGTTTCGTCGGAGGAGGGATCGCGGCACACGATCTTTCCGGGCGTGCAGATCCAGACGATGGCCGGGCGGCAGATCATGCTCTCGCTGGTGACCTTCGAGCCCGACGGCGTGGTGCTCGACCATGCGCACCCGCACGAGCAGGTCGGCATGCTCATCTCCGGGAACCTGGAGTTCACGATCGGCGGCATCACGCGGACCATCGGCCCCGGCGACAAGTGGCGCATCCCGGGCGGGGTCTCGCATCGCGTGCGCGCCGTCAACGGCCCGGCCGTCGCGCTCGACGTCTTCAACCCGATCCGGGAGGATTATTTGTGAGGCCCAGATCGTGAGTCCGCACGAGGATGCTCACTCCCCGGGCATCCAGCGGAACTCCCGGTAGATCGGCTCCTCTCCCTTGCCGCCGTTGGTCTTCAGTTCGAGGAGTCGCACGTCCGACCAGGTTTTCAGCGTTTCGCCCTTCTCGGTTGCGAAGGCATCGGCGGGGAGGGTGATCGTCTTCCAGCCCTCGCCGGGTTCCAGGGGGATTTCGGCGGCATACTGGGTCCAGCCGGGGGCGAACTCCTTCTCGTGCATCACGATCCGCAGCCGCTTCGGGGATCGGGCATGCACCTGGAACTGGAGCTTCGCACCTTCGGGGCCGCGCCATTTGGGATCGCCGACCTTGTAGCAGTAGAGCGGGATGGGGAGAGTCACGCTAATCCCCGGTTTTCCCTCGGGGCCTTCGAGCCGGGTGAGCAGGTTGCGAATCGGGGGGACCGGGTCGGTGCCGGGGGAGCTTGTGACCCAGCCGCCGTTGGTGCCATCGGCGAAGTCGTCGATCACGAGGGACGGCCGGTCGGTGGCCTTTGCCGGTCCAAGCTCGGCGGGGATCGCGGTCGCCAGGTTCGAGCTGAGGAGTTCGCCCGACTCGTGGAGGACGTTGGCGAAGGCGAAGAGGGGCTGTTTCGGATCGAGGACGGGGAGTTCGGCCGTCCAGCTCGGCCCGTCTTGCGTGCCGGCCGCGGTTCTCCAGAAGCGGTTCTTGGGGTTGCGATTCTCGACCGCGTAGAAGAGATCCATCCGGCGGATCTTGTGGGAAGGGTCGGGCGCCACCGCGAGCCGGGGAACACCGTCCGATCCCAGGCTGATGGCGGCGGCCGGTGTCTTCGGGAACTTCGCGCCCCCCTTGAGGTAGGCGTCCATCCAGAGGGGGAGGTCGGCCCCCGGCTCGGCCGCGATGTGGTGCCGATATTGCGGCGTGTAGGCCCAGCGGACCTCGGTCGGCACCCGGTTGAGGGTCAGGAACGATCGATCCATGTTGCCGTGCTGGTCGTTGGTCGCGTTCAGGAAGAGGATCGGGCAACTCACCAGCCGGGCGTAGGCTTCGGATTCCATCGTCTCTCGCCATCGCCTCGTTTTGGGATCATCGGCTTTGGGGTCGGGATCGCCGATTTCGTCGGGGTAGGTGTTCCAGCCGACGCCGTAGATGGCGCACGCGGCCTTCACGCGGCGATCGGTCGCGGCGACCGGCCAGGTGATGGTCCCCCCCATCGAGACGCCGAAGATGCCCAGGCGATCCGGGTCGACCTCGGGCAATCGCTCCAGGCAGGTGAGCGCCCGCCGCGAGACTCGCGTCCAGAGATACCAGGAGGACGCCCGCACGCTGGGTTCGGTCGCCATCAGCAACGCCCCGACCTTCTGATGATTCCCCTGCGTGAGCTTGCCCCAGTCTGTGTACTTCTCGCGGCCCGGCCAGACGCCCCCCCAGTTGAACGTCAAGGCGGCGTAGCCCCGCTCATTCCAGAAGCGAATCCAGTTGGCATCGGCCGTCTGACCGCCTCCGTGGATGTGCAGTACGCCCGGCAGCTTGGACTTGCCCTCGGGGACGCCGGAAATCGCGTAAACCCGAACCCTGGAACCCTCATGCGTCATCCCGGTGAATCGGAATTCGGTGACGATCGAGCCGTGCTTCTTCTCGCGCGAAATCACCTCGATTTCCAGCGGCTCGGCGCGGGGGTCGAAGCCCGCCCAAACTTCCTCCGGAGTTGTGGGGGGGACTTCTTCGGCCGTCGCCGATGAGGCGATGCTTGAGAACAACAAGACAATCAGCAGGGACGCTGCCAGCCTGCGGGCGAATGCGAGGGCGCTCGGCATTGGGGGAGACTCGGTTGGAATTCGAAGCGTGGGGTGAGCCCTGGGGGATTGCTATAATCGATCGTGCCGTGAGGCGGCGCTGTTCGATCGACCCATTGGCCCGGAGAGAACGCCATGTCCGAACATCATGTCACGGTCAACTGGGAGCGAGCAACTCCCGACTTCTCTTACGACACCTACAACCGGGACCATGACTGGACGTTCGACGCGGGGATCACGGTTCGCGCCTCGGCCGCGCCGGCCTACCTGGGGAGCGAGTCTTGCGTCGATCCGGAGGAGGCGTTCGTGGCCAGCATTTCCAGTTGCCACATGCTCACGTTCCTGGCCATCGCCGCCAAGAAGCGCTATGTGGTGGACAGCTACAACGACCGGGCGGTCGGCATTCTCGATAAGGATGCGGCCGGCAACCTGGCGGTGACGAAGGTGACGCTCCGCCCCGAAATCCGCTTCGGCGGCGAGAAGCAGCCGACCCCCGACGAGCTGGGCCAGCTTCATGAGAAGGCGCATCAATACTGCTTCATCGCCAATTCGGTGAAGTCCGAAGTCGTCGTGGAACCACGCTGAGCGACGGCATCCCAGGCAGGAGAGTCTTCATGAGTATCCCCGACCGCAATAGGTTCGAATCCGCTTACGCCGGGATCGCCCCCTGGGATATCCCGGGGCCTCAGCCGGTCTTCGTTCAGGCCGCCGACCGGATCGAGGGATCGATCCTCGATGCAGGCTGCGGCACCGGCGAGAATGCGCTCTACTTCGCCGGCAAGGGGCGCAAGGTCACGGGTATCGACTACCTCGCCGAGCCGATCGAACGCGCCAGGAAGAAAGCGGCCGAGCGGAATCTGAAGGTGAACTTCCTCGTCATGGACGCCCTGGCGCTGAAAGATCTGCCGGAGGTCTTCGACTCGGCGATCGACAGCGGCCTGTTCCACGTCTTCAGCGACGAGGATCGTCGCCGCTATGTCGAGGGGTTGGCATCGGTCCTCAAGCCGGGGGGGACCCTCTTCCTCGTCTGCTTCTCCGACGAGGAACCGGGGACGCAAGGGCCGCGCCGGGTGTCGCGAGCGGAGCTTGAAGAAGCCTTCGCCGACGGCTGGACGATCGAGGGGATCGAGCCGGTTCGGTTCGAAATCCGATCCGACTTCGATCAGGTTCAATTCAGCCCCGGCGGACCCAAGGCCTGGTTCGTGACGGCCACTCGAAAGGCACACTGATGAGCGAATCCCAACCCGAGCCCGCATCGCTTTACTACGAGGATCTCGCCGTCGGCCAGGTCTTCAGGACCGGCACGGTCGCGGTCGATGAGGAGGCCATGATCGCCTTCGCCTCGAAGTATGATCCGCAACCGTTCCACCTGAACGAAGAGGCGGGGCGAGAGAGCCTGTTCGGCGGGCTGGTGGCGAGCGGCTGGTATACGGCGTCGCTCGCGATGAGGCTTTTCGTCGACGGCGAACTCCGGATCGTCGGCGGGCTGATCGGCCTGGGGATCGAGGAACTGCGGTGGCCCCGGCCGGTCGTTGCCGGCGACGTGATTCGCGTCGAAATGGAGGTGGTGAGGCTGCGTCCCTCGCAATCGAGGCCCGATCGCGGGATTCTTCAGCTTCGCAACACCACGCTGAATCAGCACGATCAGACGGTGATGACGCAGCTCGTGAACATGATCGTTCCCCGCAGGCCGCTCCAGAAGATCGTCCCGCTGAGGCCGCTCCGAGGGCCTCAACCTCGGTCATAAATAAAACAGGGCCAGCCAGACGGTCGGCTCGTCGGGGGTGGTCCAGTCGACCCGGTGCCTGGCGTGCGCCGGGATATTCACGAAGTCGCCGGGTTTCATCGCGTGAACCACGTTTCCCTGCTCGAACCTCAATCGCGCCGCCCCCTTCAAGATCAGCACCCACTCGTGCTGATCCTGGTTGTACCAGAATCCCTCGGGGGACGCGTGCCCCCGGGAGACGATCCGCTCGACGCGGACGTTCGAGGCTTCGAGGAGCGTCGTGATCAGCTCGTCGGGGAGGTGCGACGGCAGGTCTTCGTACAGGTTGTTGTGGGGCATGAGATGATCGACCGGGGGCCGTGAGGTTGCCGAGAGTTTCGGGCCATTGCCGTGCGGCCCGATGCGTACGGTAGAATACTCCGTCGCCTCGATCGACTCCATGCGGAGCCAACCGGAGTTTCTGCCTCCATGTTCGGCATCTTCGACTTCAAGAAACGCCGCCGGGATCGGCTCCGCGCCCAGCCTTTTCCGGACGCCTGGGAGGAGATCCTCCGCAAGAATGTCCGGCTCTACCGCCGGTTGCCCGAGGCGGATCGAGTCCGGCTGAGAGGGCACATCCAGGTTTTCGTCGCCGAGAAGAACTTCGAGGGGTGCGGCGGCCTGGAGTTGACCGACGAGATCCGCGTGACGATCGCGGCCCAGGCTTGCCTGTTGCAGCTCTACCGAGAGCCGGACTATTACCCGCGATTGATCACGGTGCTAGTCTATCCGAGCACCTATCTGGCGCCCATCAAGCATCCCCTCGATGGCGGGGGCGTCCTCGAAGCCGAGGATGCGAGGCTCGGCGAGGCGTGGCCGAATGGGGTCGTCGTCCTGGCCTGGGATGAGGTGCGGGACGGCTCATTCGACATTCACGACCGGCGCAACCTCGTGCTCCACGAATTCGCCCATCAGCTCGACCAGCAAGACGGCGAGTCGGACGGGACGCCGATCCTCGACCAGCGGAGCCGATACGTCACCTGG
>CALKTZ010000187.1 GCA_937997355.1 uncultured Planctomycetales bacterium
CGGCGGCGCCACGATCGGCGTAATCGGATTGACCTTGCTGATGGACGCCTTCCCTCGCCATATCCGTTCGCGAATCCTGGCGATCTATTTCCTGGCCATGCCGCTCGGGGCCGCGGTCGGCATGATCCTGGGCTCGATCCTCGCCGACATGACCGGCTGGCAAATCGCCTTTTTGCTCACCGGGAGCCTCGGCGTCTTCTCCGCGCTGACCTCCTTCCTCCTCCCCGACCCGGTTCGAGGGGCCAGCGAAGGATTCGACGAGCCGAAACTCCGACTCCACGAGCGAGTGGGCGCGAGCCAGGAAGATTACATCGATCTGATGGTCAACTCCTCGTATACCTATTCGGTGTTCGGCCTCACGTTCGCCGCCTTCGCGATCGGCGGCCTGAGCTACTGGCTCCCCTCGTTCCTGGCGGTCGCCAAGCGGCTACCGAAGGAGCAATCGACCACCGGCCTTGGCCTGATCACGCTTTCCGCGACGGTCATCGGCATCGGCCTTGGGGCCTTGCTCTCCGACTGGCTCGCGAAACGCAACTTGAAGGCCCTGTTCCTGGTGCCGGCGATGGCCGTCTTCCTGGCGATCCCTTGCTATCTGGTCGCCCTTTACAGCCAACGGCCGTCGATGGTCCTCACAGCCATCTTCTTGACGGAATGCTTGCTCTGGTTCCCCCTCGGCCCCTGCTACGCGATCATCGCCGGCGCCTCCATGCCCAACATGCGAGGGGTAGGGGTCGCGGCGGCATTCTGCGCGGGGCATTTCCTGGGAGACATCTGGTCCCCTTCGCTGATGGGCTGGGCCATCGACACGTTCGGCCAGGCCGATTCCATGGCGACCTCCTTCGGCAAGGTGCTCGCCTGGCTGGGCGCCGTGCCCATCCGCCAGCCGAGGCGAGACCCGGAAAACCTCATGGCGGGGATGTTCGTCGTGATCCCGGCCATGTTGATCGCTGGCGGCGTCCTGGTGGCGGGCGCGCGTCATCTCCCCCGAGAGATGGCGCTCATGCTCGCCAAGCTCCGGGCGGCCCCCAGTCGTTATGCCCGGATGCGGCCTCGGACGATCCCGGCCTCTCGGCGTTAACCGAATCCGCCTCCTCATCGATCAACCCACCGATTCCTCTTTTCCTGGAGAATTTGTCTTGACCACTCCCATTCGCGTCGCCGTGACCGGTGCCGGAGGCCAGATCGGCTACGCCCTGATTTTCCGGATCGCCTCGGGGGCAGTATTCGGCCCCGATGTCCCCGTCGCCCTCCAGCTCCTGGAAATCACCCCGGCCCTGCCGGCCCTGAACGGGACGCTCATGGAGCTCGAAGACTGCGCCTTCCCGCTGCTCACGAGTGTGAAGGCCACCGACAAGGCCGAGGAAGCATTCGAAGGTGCCGACTGGGTGATCCTCGTCGGGGGGCTGCCGCGCAAGGACGGGATGTCCCGCGCCGACCTGATCCGCGCGAACGGGCCGATCTTCACGGGCCAGGGGAAGGCCATCAACGCCGCCGCCGGCCCCGACGTCCGCATCGCGACGGTAGCCAACCCGTGCAACACCAATTGCCTGATCGCCAGATCGCACGCCCCCAAGGTCCCGGCCGATCGCTGGTTCGCCATGACCCGGCTCGACCAGAACCGCGCGGCCTCGCAGCTCGCGATCAAGGCCGGAGTGCCGGTCGGCTCGGTCACCAAGATGACCATCTGGGGCAACCACAGCGACACGCAGTATCCCGACTACAAGAACGCGGAAATCGCCGGAGTCCCAGCGACCCAGGTCATCACGGACGCCGCCTGGTTCACCGACACCTACATCCCGACGGTCGCCAAGCGGGGCTCCGCCGTGATCAAGGCCCGGGGCGCATCGTCGGCCGCGTCGGCGGCCAACGCCGCGATCGACACCGTCCGATCGGTCTATCATCCCACCGCACCCAATGACTGGTTCAGCGCGGCGGTCGTCTCCGACGGCAGCTACGGCATCCCCTCGGGCCTGATCTACAGCTTCCCGCTGACCTCCCGGGGCCATGGGGCGTGGTCTATCGTCCAGGATGTGCCGATCGACGACGACGCCCGCAAGCGGCTCGACGCCTCGGCCGCCGAATTGATCGCCGAGCGAGACGCCGTGAAGGATCTGCTCGGGCCCGCGGCCTGATTTCCACTCCCGGACCGCTCGAAAAACTCGCAAACGAAAGGGGACTGGCACGACGCCTCGCGTCGTGCCAGTCCCCTTTTCGCGGGACCACGCAGTGCCAAAAGCCGACTCTCCACTAACCCGTCACCCGCCGGAACAAGGCAACCATCACGAGCAGGACGGCGGCGATGATAACCGCCCCGGCGACCAGCCTGGCCGTGCGATTTCGAAGCTCGGGATGGAGCCAGGTGCTCAGGGCGGGCTGGAGCCTCGGCATCACCAGCCATTGCAGGATCGAAACGCTCAGGATGTTGCCGATGAGCATCGACGCCGCCATCCCGAGCGGCGCCAGATAATGCCCCAAAACGATGTTGAGAAGCATGACGGTCGGATAGAGGGCCAGGACGACGGTCAACGCCATCTGCCAGGATTGAGGCCCCCCTTCGGCTACCCCGGCGAACCAGGAGGCGAAGCCATCCGGCAACGTCTTCATCTGATACGAGCGGATGCGGGGATCGAGCCTCGAAGTCCAGTCGATCCGTTGAGGGGATTCGGCCCAGCGCCGCATCGACTCGACATCATCGAAGTGGAGCACCACCACCCACTCGGGTTTCTTCGGATCGGCCGGGGGATAGACATCGGTCGCCTGATAACCGGGAAAGGCTTTCGCCGCCTCGGTGATCCCGCGTTCCCATTCCAGGAACCCCTCCACCTGGGCCGGTGGGACCCGGTGGAGGATGATCGAGGAGGTACGCTTGCCATGCAGGTCGATCGAGACTTCCCTGGCGGCGGTCGCGGCTGTTGCCATATTCGGCTCCCTCATCACAGGGTCAGCGATTCGGTCGACACGCCGCAGTGGGATTGAATCTTCTGGCAGGTTGCCGGGAGATCGATCGTGAGCCATTCGTCCGAGCCGGTCAAGTCACGTCGGGCGTCCATGATCGCGCGCTTGATCGCGAAATAGGCCGTAATGCCGAGCGTCATCCCGGGCTCGCCGGCCGTCTTCGACGACTTCACGGCGTGCATCTCGGCGATCGCTTCGAGCTTGTTCCGTTCCTCTTTGACGGGATGAAGCTTGACGCGGAAATCGAGCGGGATCGTCCTGGAGCAGGGGGGCTTGTAGCTCCAGATGTTGTCGGTCACCAACCTCCCTTTCTCATCATAAACGACTTCCTCGGTGGTCGCGAATCCGACCCCCTGGACGTATCCACCCTCGATCTGGCCGATATCGATCGCCGGATTTGGCGACTTGCCAGTGTCGTAGAGGAGGTCGGCCCGGAGGATCGTGAACTCGCCGGTCAGGACGTCGATCTCGACTTCGGTCACCGCCGAGGAATAGGCGAAGTACGCATAGGGCTTGCCGGACGTATGCCGTTCGCTCACCCCCTTGTAGTGCGGGCTCGCGTAAAGCTCGGCGGCGCTCAGATTGACCCGATTGAACCAGGCCTTGAAGATGATCTCCGACCACTTCTCCGACCAGTCCGTCCGCCAGTCCTCGATGCAGTCGTATGGGGTCATCTGCTCCATGTCTCGGCAGAACGCTTCCAGCCTGTTCCGCAAGACTCGGCAGGCCTTCTCGACGGCCCCGCCGTTGAGGTCGTAACCCGTCGACCCGGCCGTGGCGGGGGCGTTAACGATCGCGTCGCTGTTGTTGCCGGCGATCCGAATCCGTTCCAGCGGAATCCCCAGGGTGTTCGCCGCGAGCTGCGCGATCTTGGTGTTCACCCCCTGGCCCATCTCCACGGCACCGTGCTGGATGAACACGGAACCGTCCGGCATGTTGACGTTCACCAGGGCACTCGACGCGTTCAAGGCCCCTCGCGGCTCGGTGAAGGCGATTCCGTATTTCTGGGGGATCATCGAGATCCCCCGCTTCCGCCATCGATTGCGTCGATTGAACTCCTGGACTTCCCGCTCTCGCCGCTCGAATTCGCTGGATGCGTACAGGCTATCCCAGATCTCGCGGAGGTTGCAGAACTTCAGGTCTTGCCCGTGATGGGTGAGGTCGTATTCCCTGGGGGTGCCGTCGCGGTACATGTTCTTGCGGCGGATTTCTTCCGGCAGCACCCTCCGGCCGAGCGTCCGACTCAGCTCGTGGGCCACGTGCTCGATGGCGTTCTCGCGGACGACATAGGGCTGGATGTTGCCGAAGGTGCGGAAGGCGGTGTTGCTCGGCTTGTTGGTCCGATAGACGGTCCCGTTCGCCTGGAAGGTGGGGACCATGTAACAGCCGTCCGCCTGGAGCAAACTCAAGTCCATGACGGCGAATGAGCAATCGTAGGTGTCCCCGGCGTCCGAATTGAGGTCGAGCTTCATCCCTTCGAGCTTGCCGTCTCGATCGTAGGCGACTCGATAGTCGCCGAGATAAGGATGACGCTTGCCGATCATTTGCGTATCCGAAGCTCGGTCGTAGAGGAGCCGCACGGGACGGCCCAGCTTCCTGGCCGCGACGGCGGCCTGTGAGGCGGGGATCGCCGCGCGGTGCTGCTTGGCGCCGAAACCGCCGCCGATCTGCTCAACGATGACTGTGATCTGGTTCGCCTTGGTCCCGAGCACCCGGGCCACCGCCGCCTGGTTTCCGTTCGGATTCTGCGTCGAGCTATAGATCGTGAGCTGATCGTACATACCCGGAACGGCCAATGCGCAGTTCGTCTCCAGGTAAAAGTGCGCCTGCGCCCCGGTCCGGATCGAGCCGGACACCTGCTCGGTGGCGGGGAGTCCTTGTTCGTGCGATTCCAGCCAGCCGAGATCGCTCCCGGGGCGAGTCAGCGACGGAATCCGCTGCTCGACGTCCTCGTCGGGGTCCTTGGCCTTGAGGATCATTGGCATCGCGGTGTTCTGCTTGATCGCCTCTTCCAACGTGACGACCGCCGGAAGATCCTCGTAGGCGACGCAATGCGATTCAACATAATGCGCCGCCTCGCGTGCCGTGGCGACCGTCTCGGCGACCGCCAGCGCGATCGGTGCCCCTACCGAAGTGACCCGGCCGTCGCTGAAAACCGGATCGTCTTCGCCGAGGCCGATCAGGTTATTCCCCCCCGGAGGGATGTCGGCCGCTGTAACGATGGCCCGGAAATCGGGATACAGGGATCGCAGATGGTCTTCCAGTTCGGTCACGCTCGCGAACGACTGGGTCAACGTGAACCGGGCATGGGGACGCGTGCTCTTGACGATCGCGGCATGGAACCCTCCGACCGGCAAGGGGACGTCCTGGGTGTACTTCACCTCGCCGGTCGCCTGCACGAACGCCGCGCGCTTGATGATCGGCCGGGAAAGCGGGTGAAGCTCGGGGTAGTCGGGATACTCCTGGGTCCCCACAGATAGGGGTCGTTCGTGATGCGAGGCCGCCGATCGATTCTCCGGGGAGACCTGATCAGGATTCGTCTCCAGCGCCACATGCAGGAAAAACTTGTAGAAGAAGTTCTCCGCCAACTGCCGGCGATACGCGAGGCTGATCCCTTCCGGGTCGACGGCATGTGTTCCCTCGGTCCGTTCCGCGATCTCCCGCTTCAGCACCTCGAGGGCCGCTTTCATGGTCTCCCGGTTCCATTGCTTGCCCGACAGGAACCGCTCGGTCTCGGTCGCCCGGCAATGCAACGATGTCAGGCCGCCGTAGACGATGGTGATTTCCTCCGGAGCAACGCACCCGTTGAGGTCGAGCGTGCAGCGGAAGCCGGCATTGACGATCGGGTGCGACATCTGGGGCCGTCGCGCCACGCGAAAGGTTTGCACGTATTCGCGAGGACGCGTGAACGGAATCCGGAAGGAGATGATCAGGGCATCGTCCGGCAGGTTGTCGACGTCGGGCATCTCCATCAGGAGAAACTCGCGGCTTCCCCCGTCGTAGTCGGCCGATCCGATTTCAACCGACGTCCCGAGTGCCCCGAGCGCCGCAAATAGGTCGGACGGGAAGGGCTCCCCGCGACGGGCGTGGACCTTCGCCATCATGATATTCCCCGCAATGCTCCCGGCGCTCCGGACCTGGTAGCCCGCGATCAGCATGGCGTGCCGCGCCAACTCCTTGAAGCCGGCCGTCCGCACTGCGGGCTGCCGCTCGATCTGTCCGGAGACGAAATCGATCAGCCGCTGAATCGAGACCGAGGCCCCCACCCGGATGCCCGCGGATTCCTCGGCGATCTGCTTCAATTCCGGGATCGCGAAGAGGTCGATCAGGTAGGTTGGCTTTTCGTGCGGATAGACCCCCGAACCGGTGTTGCCGAGCACCACCTTGACCTGGTCCCACCCTGCCTGGGCGATCAACCGCCTCTTGAGCGCGTAAACTTCCGAGAGGGTCAACGGGCGAAACCACTCCCGCCCTCGTCCCGTGAAGTGGAGAGACCGGGCCGGCTCTCCCGGTGATGGGAGGACGCCCGCATCGATCCGGCTGAATTCCTCCCGCACCGAAATCGGAAAGCTCGGGTCGATCTCACATTTCTGGGTCCGGTCCGCACAGGCGTCGTAGTCGCACGCGAGGGTCCGCATGCCGTGGAGGATCGGCCGATAGCCCGTGCAACGGCAGAGATTGCCGCCGAAGATGCCTTCCACATCCTCCTCGGTGGCATCCGGATTCTGCCGGAGATAAGCATGGGCATTCATGACGAATCCCGGAGTGCAGAACCCGCATTGCGAGCCATTGTTCACCGAGATTCCGAACTGGACCGGATCGAGACCATCCCGAACGTTGCCGATTCCCTCGGTCGTCGTGACGATCATCCCGTCGAGCGAACAGACCGGGCGCAGGCAGGCATTGACCGCGAGGTGGACCGGCTCGCCCGTCTCGACATCGCGATGCGAGAGCATGACTGTGCAGGCGCCGCAGCCTCCCTGTCCGCATCCGACCTTGGTCCCCGTCAGGCCGATCTCGTGGAGATAATCGGTCAGCATCAGGCTCGGGTCAGGGTCGCGGAGGATGACTTCTCGGCCATTGAGCCAGAAGACCAGTTGATTCGAATATCCGGGAGTCCCGGAGTCGGTTCGCGTCCGCGTGGCGAATTTCGGGGCGGGGTAGGCGGAAAGGCTCATGGCTCACCCACGTATTTGAGGGATTCTGCAACCGATGATCTTGGAGACCGCGACCTCGCGGGCGAGGGGGAACCGGCGAGCCGGAAGGTCGAACCGCGGAAACCGGCATGAATGCCCAAATCGAGAGATCACTCCCGCAACGACCGGCGATTCATCGACGCATCTTCTACGTGATCGTATAGGATACGGATGCCTGCCGGTCAAAGGACCGCTCCACCTGGAGTTCGATTGTCAAACATCGGCGAGGAAATGAGAGGAAAGATGGACGCGGAGTCCGAGGGCATCCTTCAGACTGAAGCAACGGGAGGATCAGCTCGCGTCGCTGAAGGGAATTGGCCGAAAGGGAGGTCGGCGGACGGTTCGAAAGGGGGATGTGCCGCGGCCAAAAGCCGATTGGCCGGTAAGCCGGGGCCACGACTGGCCCCGGCTTACCGGCCGAAGATCGAACGGCGACTTACAACCAAATCCGGCTGTTCAGCCTCGATTACGCACGGCGACGCCGGGCG
>CALKTZ010000188.1 GCA_937997355.1 uncultured Planctomycetales bacterium
CTACTTGATGCGGGCACTACGGGGTTTTACTGCAATTTAGATGCGTTGACCCTGGGGCCGGGGCTGGTCCGCCGGGGGAGCTCGATCCTCCAGTATTACTATTCGTCGGGGCGGCTCCATGACTCGGCCGACCTCCGCGCCGAGTACGAGAATTCGGCCCCGCAGCTCGGCGGCGTGGGGGTGGTGAAGCAGCGGCTCGACGGGTTCATCTCGGCCGACGCCGGGCCGGAAGGGGGCCGATTCCGGACGCCGGTTATTTCCTTCCGGGGCGATCGGCTGAGGCTCAACATCGACGGCGGCGCCATGGGGACCGCATTCGTCGAGATCCAGGACGCCGAGGGACGGCCGATCCCCGGCTTCACGCTCGACGACTGCGAGGAGATCGGCGGAAACTTCCTCGACCAGGCCGTTTACTGGAAAGGAAACGCCGATGTCTCCTCGCTCGCCGGGAAGCCGGTCCGGATCGTCTTCCGACTGAAACGGGCCAAGCTCTACGCGTTTCAGTTTACGAAATAGTGATGTTTATTTATGCTGGCATGGTGAATATGCTTGGGTGCCACGGGTCTTCAGACCCGATCCCGAGGTTGAGGTTGAGCCGGCACGGGTCTGAAGACCCGTGGCACCCAAATCACGCCCCCTCCGAAACCGCTGACCGAAGGTCTCCGGATCTTCGCAATCGCGCGGTCCCGCGAAAAATGGGACAGGCACGTCACTGCGTTCCGAGCCAGTCCCGTTTTCGCTCCGGTCAGATTTCCCACGTCACTTCCCGACGCTGGCGCTCTTGGTCCCGTTGGAGAGCTTGGCGCCGTTGATCCAGTCGAGGATCACCTGATATTCGGGGGCCGACTTGCCGAACCGGATGCCGCCGGAATGGGCCTTGATGGTCGGGTCGTTCTGCGCCTCGGCCTCCTCGGCGGCCTCCCAGGTCGGCTTGTTGACGATCAGGCTCTCGGAGGGACGGGCCAGGTTGACCACCCGCAACGCCGCGCGATAATTGGCGCGGACCGCATCGCGGGTCCATCGCCCGTCCTTGCTCGGGGCGATCATCGCCAGCACCGTGTGCGACCGATGGCAGCCGATGCAATTCTGGCCGTCGTCGCCGATCTTGTTGAAGATCGGCAGGATCTTGGCCTCGAAATAGGGCAAGTCGAGCCGGTGCTCGGCCGAGTCCCCGGCGCTCGATCGCCCGCGAGAGGCGAGCAAGGCCGTGGCGATCCCGCGCTGTCGGTCGTTGTCCTTGTTTTTTTCCTCCCTGGCCCCGGGCGCCGGCTTCTCGGCGATCTCCCGCAGGCCGTCCTCGATGGCCGCATTGCCGACCAGCGACGGGCTCGCCTGGATCACGGCGAGGGCTTTCTCGCGCACGCCGCCGTTCTCGTCGCCGAGCGCCAGGGCGACCACCCCGAGCAGTCGGAGGTCGGCCCGCAGCCCCTTGTCGGCGATCATCCGGTCGAGGATCGCCCCGCGTTGCGCCGGCGAGGGATCATCCAGCGCCTTGCGGAGCGAGCGTTCCCGGGCCTTCACCCGGGGGTTGAGCGCCAGGCGGATCGCCGATACGCGGACCACGGGCGAAGGATCGTCCAGGGCCGTCAGCAACATTTCCTTCGCTTCGCCCTTCTCCAGCGAGCCGGTGAACGATTGCAGGGCGTCGAGCGCCGAGGCGCGAACCTCGGGGGATTCGCCATTCGCCGAGGCCTTGGCCAGGATCTTCGCCCCCAGCGCGGCGTCTCCCTTCGCGCCGATCTTGCCGAGGATTTCCAGGGCTTTCACCCGGGCCTCGACGGCCTGGGAGGCCAGCAAGGTCTCGGCGAGGGCCAGGGACTCCGGATCGGCCTTGCCCGATTTCACCGTCGGGTCGATCGGGAACTCCTTCGACATCGTGACGGCCCAGCCTCGGGCGTCGCCGTCGGCATCGCCGAGGCGTCGCGCGACCGCGCGGCGGATCTCGGGGGTCTTGAGGTCGCGGATCGTGATCAAGGCTTCCAGGGCCAGCTTGCGGATTCTCGGGTCGGGGTCGTCCATCCGGGCGATCAGGGCCGAGGCGACCGATTGCGCCGCGTCGCCGTGGAAGAGCATCGGCTCCACGTCGTTGCCGACCCGACCGTTCGTCACGGCGGGGCGTTCGCCGAACTCGGTCATCGCCAGCAAGATCCCCTCGCGCAAGATCGGGTTGTCGCCGTTGAGGGCGGCGGCGAACTTCGCCCCCAGCCGATCGGCGGTCGCGTGCTGGGCGTCCGTCACCCGCTTCCGGACCTCCTCGGAGGCCAGCGAGGGGACCCAGTTCTTGTACAGGTAGCGGATATTCTCATCCCCCAGGATGTACAGGGCCTCGGTGAGATTGCGGCGGACCCAGGGGTGCCGGGTATTCCCCAGCGAGGCGATCAGGCGATCCTCGATCCGGTTCCGCAGCGATTCGTCGGCCTGCCAGTACCACCAGCGCCAGAGCCCCTTGACGGCCTGCATGGCGACGACCGGGTCGGGATCGTCGATGAGGCCCAGCAGGGAATCGGCCAGCGGAAGTTCCTGCGAGAATTCGCGGAAGTGGTTGGCGAAGACTCGGGTGGCCCCCCGGCGGTGGCGGTCGTCCGGCAGTTCCAGGGCGGCGAGCATCCCGGCGACCATCAGCTTCTGGCCGTCCGATTCGCGAGGGCGATTGGGGCCTTCGAGCCGGTTCGCCATCAGGCGGAGCGCCTCGGCGGCGGCCCGCTGCACGACCTTGCTCTCATCCCCCAGGTGGCGCAAGAGGGGCGAGATCGCGCGCTCCCCGGCCACCCGTCCCGCCGCCCGGCAGGCCGCGTAGCGGACGATCGGGCGAGGGTCGTCGAGCAATCCGATGATCGCCATCTTGAGGTCGATTTTGTCCTCGGCGTCGTCCCAGAACCGCTCCAGCGTGCGCACGATCAAGGCCGCGTCGGCCGCCGGGGGGAGCGAATCCGGCTCGGGGCCGAGCGGGCCGTTCCATCCTTTCGGGTGGGGCTTTTTGGCGTCGTTCGGGTAGATCTTCGACAGCGCGATCAGCGCCCACTGGGTTTCGCGGAACGGGGTCCGGAACTGCTCGTAGGGGTTGATGTCGAACCAGCCGCCGAACTCCTTCTGACGGGCCAGGAGCGCGACGACCCCCCGGCGGATCGCGGGATGATCGGCGGGGAGGCCGGCCAGCGAGAGGGCATACAGGCTCTCGCCGGTCTGCATCTCGGTGATCTGGTATTTGGGGTCGAACTTGACCGACCAGTGGCCGTCCTCGCGCTGAAGCTCCAGCAGGCGCTTGACGTTGGCCTCGATCTTCGGGCCGAAGGTCTTGCGGTCGGGGTCGATGGTGCAGAAGCCGATCGTCTGGGCGGCGAGGTCTCGGGTGTTGGCCGGCTCGGCAGTCGGGAGGAGTTTGGCGACGAGGTCGCGGGTCTCGGCGAATCGCGGGTCGCCGGTGCGTCGGGCGATCTCGTCGAGCTGCCGCCAGGCGTCGGAGGCCACCTTGAAGCGGCTCACCGGGTTGTTGCCATTGGACTCGTCGGCTGGGATCTCGGACCGGCCGTCGTAATAGAGCTTGAGGAATTCGCCGATCGCCTTGTGGGTGTTATCGCGATGAGGAGACGCCGTGAGGTCCTCGAAATCCATCACGATCGTGGAGAGGCGCCCCAGCACGTTCGCCGGCGCGGGGATCATCCGCGCCCAGACGGCATTCGGATAGCCGAAGAACGGCACGGGGTTGTTGGCCAGCCGCTCGGCGAGGAACTGGAGGGCGAACGGCTGCTCGATCTCGTAACCCCCCTTCACCGCCGCCAGGGCCGACTGCGTGGTGAAGTGGGTGGGATGGCAGGCGATGCAGGTGGAGGTTTCGTGGTGGAAGTTGGAAAC
Organism: uncultured Planctomycetales bacterium; assembly: GCA_937997355.1. Classification (GTDB taxonomy): domain Bacteria; phylum Planctomycetota; class Planctomycetia; order Isosphaerales; family Isosphaeraceae; genus CALKTZ01. Next base: position 3,853 of record CALKTZ010000188.1, read on the forward strand.
CCGGTCGAGCGTGTGGCCGTGGCGTGGGGTGTTGGCGTGCCAGCTATCCCCGGCGAGGAGCTGGAAGTCCATCGCCGAGCGGATCGCCCGACGCGCCGCCGAGGCGATCTCGTCGGGCTTCGCCTTCGCCGCCGATTCGGCCGTGAGATAGGGGGGGAGGTCGAAGAGCTTTGTTCGTAGCTGATAGTCGGGCTGGCAGGCGTCGACCGAGACGAAGTAGGTCCCCTTGCTGAGCACCCGGGTCGTGAACTTGTTGGCCCCGAGGCGCGGCGGTCGCTCGCGCTGGAGGCTCTGCGGGTCGATCCCTCGGGTGTATTCGACGAGCTTCCCGTCCCTGTCTCGCTGATAGATCCGGACATCGGGGGGGATGTCGCGATCGACGAAATCGAGGGCGAAGTAGGCGAGTTTCGGAGCATCTCCGTCGAACCGGAAGGTGAACCAGTCGATACCGCCGAGGTTCTCGGCGTCGGTCGGCGTGGCCCCTCGGGGGAGATATGACCTGTCGTCGGCCAGGCCGTAGACGGTGCGGCCGAGGGTGAGCGGGTTGGCCATCTCGGCGTTGTCGTTCGGCTCGGCCTCGAAGCTCACGCGGGCGTCGACCTCGGCGGGCTCGTTGGCCTTCGGCGGGTCGGCGAGGCCGAGGTCCTCGCGGCTGATTTCGACGCCGATCGGCACCCCCGGCTTGACCAGGTCCCCCGCCTTGAGCGACGGATCGGCCACGCGGACGACCGAGACCTTGAGGGGCACCCCGGCCGGCTGGCGGATCGTCCAGAGGGCGTCGGGATCGCCGTTGTGCAGGTCCTTGACGATCGGGGCGAAACTCCGATTCGGGCGATCGCCCCCGGCGCATTCCACCCTGGCCTGGAGGGTGGCGGCGGAAGAAATGTGCCCCGGCTGAGGGATGCTCACCAGGATCGAGACGAGCCGGGCCTGGGGCGCACCGGGGACATCGAGCCTGGCCGATTCCCCATCCTGGAGCCGGGCCTTGCTGACCTTCGAGGATGTCGGAGGATCGGCGGCCCCGGCATTGCGAGCGACGCAGAACACCAAGACCAACGAGAGGACCCCGAGGAGTCGCACGCTGCGCATGGCTAAAACCCCAGCTTCGGCTTGTGCTTCGGTTTCGATCAGGTCGGGAATCAGATGATCCAATCGCCGATGTAGCGATTGGCGCGATCGCGGTTTTCGCGGATCAGGTCGGCGAAGGTCGTCTTGTCGACCACGTCCGAGATGGCCTGCCGGACGCGGCCCCAAAAGGGGAAGAAGTTGCAGCCGCCGGGGAACTCGCAGACCTTGGGGCGGGATTGGCTCACGCAATCGACCGGGGCGATCGGGCCGTCGATGTAGCGCATGATCTCGCCGACGGTCAACTGGTCGGCCGGCCTGGCCAGTCGATAGCCCCCCTCCGCCCCTCGACGGCTCTGGACGAATCCTCCCCCCTTGAGCTGGGTGAGGATCACTTCGAGGAAGCGGATCGGGATCAGTTGTCTCTCGGCGATATCCGCGATCTTGAGCGGCTCGGGTCCGGGATGTTCGGCGAGGGCGTAGATGGCCCGTAAGGCGTAGTAACACTTCGACGAGACGCTCATCAACACGTTCCCCCCGCGGATGCCGAAAAAACCTCACTAAAATGGTCACGTTTTCGGCCGGGGAAATCAAGACCGGGGGGCAATGGGCTCTGGGCGATGGGATCAGGCTTTCAGATGGTCGGCGACGAAGGTTCGCAGCCAACGCCGCCGCACCGTGCCGAGCGGGGGCGCTTCCCGGACGGCCCTTTCGATCAGGGCAGGAGTGACCTTCAGCCAACCGGAATGGTCGGCGTCCACGTAGGATCGATTCGGGCCGAGCCGGCGGATTCGGGCCGTCCGGCCGTTGAATTCCCAAAGTTCGACGGCCCCGACCGCCGCGAAGACCCCCGGTCGGCTCCCGTCCGGCCTCCGCATGTCGATCTCGATCTCGATGACGAGGTCGGGGGGCGGATACTTCGTGATCTCCTTCTCCCCTCGCGCCTTCAATTCGATGACGGCCGGGAGCTTGGCGGGATCGAGGTAGAAGGCGGCGTCGGCCTCGGCCCCCTTCTTCACGCCGGGAGACTTCCAGGTCGTCGAGCCGACCCCGATCTCGTCGATGCCGAGATGCTCCGTCAGGGCCGCCACGAGGTCGCGCAGGCAGTCGCCGAAGCCTTCGTGCTGGATCGAGGGGGACATGATCTCGAGCTCTCCGTCGTCGTAGCGAACCCGCCCTCCCCGCGTGCGGTCGGCGATCCCCTCGAAGGTCTCCCAGCCGATCCCCGACATCGTGATGTAGGTGTCCGGGGAAGTTTCCGGCGAGGCGTCGGTCTCTTTGGCGGGCTGGCCCCTCGTTTTCGTCGACATGATCGGAGCCTCTTCGGACCATCAGTTGCGCTTAGAGGGGTGGTCCCGGCGTGCCGGAATCGGCCGAGGGTCTTCCCGGGCCGCCGGTCTCGACGTCGAGCGGGATGTCCTCGGTCCCCGCGCGAGGGACGACCACGGCCTCCCGCAACTTCTTGGGCTCGAAGACGACGATCCCGCGCCGGATGGCGCAGTTCAGGCAGAGCTTCTCGGTCCCGTGGTGGACGTAGATCTCATTGGCCAGGAGGCTGTGGTAGAACTCCTGACCGGGGGCCATGGACGTGCAGAACTCGCGGAGGCTCGTCGCCTTCACCGCGGTCTGCCAGCCGACATCGAAGAGGAAGAGACGGCCCGCGGGGTGTCGCTCCGGGTTCTGCGAATCCGGGGCCGACGATTCGGTGCCGGGGGAAAGCGGGTGGCTCATGATGTTCACCAGGCTCAACGTTGTCGAGAAGCCGGAAGACGATCCCCGGCCCCTCGTGGCGAGTGCCACGCGCCAGGTTTCCCGATCCGGCTTGTGAGAGGGGTTTCAAACTCGGGTCGAGGCGGACGATTTCGCCTCGTGAATTCCGCAAACGCTGTCGTTGCAGGGGACATCGCGTGGCCGACTTGCCGCAACGCGATCATAGATCCGGCGTCCCGCCCACGCAAGACCCGGCAGCCGGCCGACCAGGGCGAGCGGCCAGTAGAGGGGGAGCCGGCCGGCGATCCCCCGGATCGCGTCGAAGCCGGCCGAGATCGTGCCGTCTGGCCAGACGACGTGCATCGCCTTCATGCAGGCTTCCGGCGTCAGCCGGGGATGGATGGAGGTCACGTCGACCGCCGTGAGGTCGATCGGCTCGATCGCCCGGTCGGGGTCGGCCGCCATCACGAAGGCCATCGAGCCCCGGCAGCGGGGGCAGGCGCCGTCGAACAGGACCCTCGCCGACGGCTGGCTCGGGCCGGTCACCAGGCTTCGGAGCCAACCCCCCGAGACGAACGCGAGGTTCGCCCCGATCATCGCCAGGGCGAACTCGGTCAGGCCGGGGCTCATGAGGGCGATTCCCAGGTGGAGCGCGACGACCGCCGCCAGCATCAGCGGGCGGAGCAGGCGATTCCAGATGAATATCGGATACAGGATCTCGATCGCCAGGCTGACGTGCGTCAGGAAGTTGAGGATCAGCGGATAAGAGGCCAGCGCGGTGAAGTTCCTCGTCACGAACTCTCCGGCCGTCATCGTCCCCCAGAGCGCCAGCCCGTTCCACCACGACGGCCCCTGGAGCTTCGCCAACCCTGCCATGCCGTAGATGAGGACCAGGTGAAGCTGAATCAGGCGGAGCGACAGATTGGCCGAAATCGTCGGGACCGGCACGCCCGGTTCGTCCGGGCTGACGCGACGGCCGCCGGTCGGGGTCCGGCTCAGGGCATCCGATGCGGG
>CALKTZ010000189.1 GCA_937997355.1 uncultured Planctomycetales bacterium
AATCCAGGAAATTGTCCTCTCCTTCATATCTTTTTATGAAAATCTGAGAACAAAGCACTTGGCCGCTCATGAGCGGGTGAGAACGACAGCTTGGACAGAACTTACAAAAGCATGCTCTGGCTTATCGTGTGCGGCATGGCTTGAGAAGAATCCTGAAATGGAGGCATTGGTTCGTCAAATATTGCTCGATGCAGCAACGAACGACGATCCAAGACCTGAGCAAGGTCGAGATTCAATCTATGATGACCATGCATTCAGTCACACTGGCGTCCGATCATATGCCGCTGAAGGGCTTTGTCGAATCGGGGCGTCCAGGCCCTCTGTCGACTCAGAATTGCTCGATGCTATCAGCCATCTCGCTGACGATCCGGTGCCGTCAGTCCGCCACCAGCTTGCTCATTATTTGCGATATCTGACCAGAGGAGATGAGTCGAACATCTTCCACTTGCTACACAAAATCTGCTCCTCAGAAACAAACCGCAAGGTTCGCAATTCTGCATTGAGGTCACTTTATCGATATTCTCAGTCGCAACCTGATACAGTCCGTTTGTTGATTGACAGAGCATTCGGAGAAGAAGGAGAAGATCAACCTGCAATCAACATTCGTCAAACATGCTTGCAAATTTGTCTGAATATGGAGCAGGAGTCATCCGATCCTTTCGGAGGATTGATCTCCCGTTGCGTAATCACCGATCCGCTACGGCATCACTCAATTGTTTTTGAGATTTTACAGGTTGCAACCGACCACATACTCGACGGAAGCCCAAGTTCTGAGAATCCCCATGCTGAGCGTTGGCGAGTAAAGTCCATTGATGCGTTGCATAAAATTGCATGCGCAATCGCAAAAGCAAGCCGAGATATCGAAGGCAATCACCACGACGAATCGGTACGGACTGAAAATAAAAGAGAGTTAGCCATTCAAATTGGCAACGTATCGTCATGGTTGATAACGAAAATCAAGACTTCAGTGGAAGCAAGATGTTCCGTAGGATTGAATGAACAAAGCAGCATTCAACAAGATCGAATGGAGCGGGGAACCCGATTTTTGAATGAAGGCGGCCACTTACTTGATTCCTTGGAGGAAATCCAACATCCGCACGTCATCCATGGTCTAGTCGAGGCCTATCAGCATGTAATTGATTCGGCGCCAAGAGACGTTCTCAAACGAATCGGATCCGCGATTCGTGTTGGAGCAGAAAGAGGTTATCAGGGAGAATCGCTCGGCCTCAACCTCGTGTTGAAAATACTCCGTCGTTATCTGGCCGATCACCGGCAGTTGCTACAAGTGGACAAAGAGTGCCGTGAGACGTTCGTTTTCATAATCGATACTTTTGTCAAAGCCGGCTGGCCAGCAGCCCTCGAATTTTCGTGCCGACTCGATGAGATCCATCGTTAACCACCAAGCTATCTGTGGCTACCTTCTATCTACCCCATCGGTGTGAAGATACAACCGCGCCAGGTCGGTCATGAGGGCTTCGAGGCGGGTGTAGTAGTCGTCCTCGGAGAGCTTGACCTTCTGGTCGCGGAGGGTGGCGATCGAGCGTTCCAGGGCATCGCGCTTGTCGCGGATCTCGGGGGAGAGCTTGCGCTCGTTCTCGGTCGGGGTCAGGTGGATCTGATGGGCGCGGAGGCCGTCGAGCGCGGCGCCATCTTTGGCGCGGCGGGTCGCGCGGACGCCGCGGAACCAGTCGGCCGGAGTCCCCAGTTTGTCGCCGTTGTCGTCGATCAGCGGGTGCTCGGTGGCCAGGTGTGATTTGGCACGATAGGATTCCGCCGTCCGACCGCTCGCGCTGAGGAACGCTTCCAAAAGCGAGACCTGGCCGTCCTTATCCAGATCGGCTTGATCGTCGTTGATTGCCTTCGCCATGTACTCGCCGAAATGGGCGAAATTCTGCTCGTCGCCGCTGCGGGTCGCCGTGATGACCACCCGATCCGGACCCGAAAGCCGGCTCAAAAACGGGCCGCTCGCCGACGTGCAATCGATCAAGACCAGCGGTCGCTTGATCGACGCCAGCCATTGCGACAACTCGACGTCCGACACATCCGGCCCTCGCAAGTTCAGCTTGGCCTCCTTGCCGTCGAACGTGCCGTGGCCGATCAGGACGATCCAGAGGGGCTCCCGACGCGGGGCGGCCGAAGCAGCCGCCGAGACCTGTTCGGCGAGCAACGACCGCAGGCGATCGCGATCAGCCGGGGCGTTTTCCCTGGGGGCGTCGAGGCCGATCGCGAGGAACTCGGCCCCCCCCTTCTTCGCGGCAGCCTGCCATTGATTGGCCCAATCGCGGAACTGGCCGCCGTATTCCGGGAGCCCCGCGGCGCCTACGACGGCGAGGATGGTGGGCCGCTCCTCCGAGGCCGCCGCATAACCGGGTTGCGGGACGAGCAGGAGCAATAACCCCAGCAACGCGGCCGGCACCGATCGGGCGCGAGGGGTTGCGCCGATCCTCTCGATCGCAGGCCGGTCGGAATCGATCATCAGCGACTTGCTCACGCTCGCAATCCCCTTCGTTTCTCGTTCCGAATCACGCCAGGCCGTTGACCCGTCTGAGGCCCCACTCGGCCGTCAGGCAGAGGATGGCGAGCGCGAAATAGGCCGGATGATGCCAGAGGGGGGAGATCCAGGGTTCGGTGATCGGCGCGGACCGCGAGGCCAGGCCGCGCGCGAACCCGTCGAGATTCCCGTGGTCGATCACCTCCCCCCTGGTCTTCTCGGCGATCATCTTCAGATACTCGCGATCGGGCGTCAGCCGGGCGAATTCATCGGCCGATGGCTGCGCGGCCCATCCGGCCTCTCGCTCGCCGACGGCCGAGCCGTCGGGCGCGGTGGCCGTGGCGACGATCCGGTATCCGCCGGGGGTTTTGGCGACATGCGAGGCCACATAGGTGCCCGGTTCGCGCGGGTCGGCCTCGGCATCAACCGACAACGCCTCGCCCCCTTCCGGGGGGATGATCTTGAGAGAAACGCGGGCGTTGTCGAGCGGGCGATACTCGGCGTCGCGCACCCTCGCGGTGATTTCCACGCTCGATGATCCGGCATCCTCCCCTCCCCCCTTCGGCCGCACGGCCAGGTCGACCCGGCTCGGCACATTGGCGACCAGCCAGCGCACGGTCTGCCGCCACGCACGCTCCAGGTCGCTCTCGTTGGGGTCCTTGCGATGCATCCCCCAGCGCCAGAGATCGCCGACCAGGAGGGCGGCAACCTGGCCATTGCCGAACGATTGCGCCACCAGGGCGGGGGCGCTGGCCCCCGCCGAATCGAGCACCTGGGCGAGCACCACCGCGCCGGGCTTGATCGTGCCGACCCGGCTCAGGGTGTGGAACGGGGGCATCGTTTCGAGCCGACGCCGTTCCTCGTCTTCCGTCTTCCGCGTGCGGACCCAGGGCTGGAGCCAGCCTTCCCGGGTGAGCACGAGGCGATACTGTTCATCCCCCTCGCCCTCATCGCCGAGCCCGCCGGGGGGAGGCGGCGGCGGAGCGGAAGAGGCTAAGCCCGAGATCGAGGACCGATTCAGATAGACCGGCAGCAGGTCGCCGACGGGGGTCCGGTCGTAGCGGCCGTCGGCGAACGAATCGGGGCCGCCGAGCATCAGGAGCCCGCCCCCCCGGGCGCTGACGAAGTTCCGCAGGAGGGTCAGCTGATCTTGCGTGAAGAAGCTCGATTCGAGGTCGTCGATCACGATCGCGTGGTAGCGATAGAGGTCGGCGGCCGACTTGGGGAAGCCGTCGCGCAGCTCGGCCTCCTCGATCTTCCCCAGCCGCACCAGCACCGGCTGATCCTGGCGCTCGGCGGTCTCCTCGTCGGGATTGTCGAACCCCTTGAAGAAGTTCGATTTGTCCTTGGTCCTCATGTCGCGGAAGTCGAATTTCGGCTGGCTCCGGGCGAGCCGCAGCAAACCGGCCAGGATGATCTGCTCGTCGTCGTCGACCGCCCTCCGGAGGAATTTGAACTCCCAGTTGGGACGCCCGCTCACATAGAGGACGCGATAAGGCCCTCCCCCCTGGTCCACGAGCACCAGGCGGCTGTTATTCGCCAGGGTTTGCTCGACCGTCGAAGCGGCGAGGGACTCCTCGTCTTCGGATTTCTCCTCGGCCTTCTCCTCGCCGGCCCGGGATTTGGCCCCCCGGGGCTTCTCCTGAATCCTGGCTTCGTCGGGCGATGAATAGGCATGAACCCGGTAGAAGTGAATCCCCCGCTTCTCGGGGCGGAACTGGAACCGGAAGTTCAGGATGGCACCGGCATCGGAAGCCTTCATCTCCTGCCGCTCGATGACCTTGCCCGACTCGTCGGTGACGGCGGCGACGACGGCCTCCCCCGGGAAGCCGTTGGCGTTCACGTCGGCCCGGACCACGACCGGGGCCGACTCGAAATTGGTCTGGCTCACCGAAACATTGGTGACGCCGATGTCCTTGATCGTGTTCCTCGATGGTGGGGCGACCGGATAGATCGGCGGGAGCTGCGACCAGTCGAGATCGACGCGATCGGTGGCGTTGGCGTCGGTGAACAGCAGGATTCCCGCCAGGGGGAGCCCCCGGAACCTTCGAGAGAGCACGGCCAAAGAACCGTTCAGGGCGCTCCCGGTGCCGTCGAACTTCAGGGAGTCGAAGTTGTCGACGCCTCGGAGGTGCGAGTCGATCACATAGCGCCGGACGTCGAAATCTTGCCCCAGCCGGGTCCGCCAGGGGGCTTCCTGGCCATCTTCGTGAGCGAGCTGGCCGCGTATCCAGTCGCCGCGGGTGGGGCCGTCGCGGTCGTCCCGGATCAGGAGGCTCTGGCTGTTGTCGGCAACCACCACGAAGGCATTGGCCCCCTTCTTGGGCTTCGACCCTGTGAGCAGCGGCTCGACGAGCGAGAACGCCAGCGCCGCGAGGCCGATCGTCTTGAGGATCGCGCCGAGCACGATCACCGATCGCGGGGCGTTCGACCGCGCGTAGCTCCACAACACCAGCAAGGAGGAGAACGCCAGCAGCAGGCCGGCGGTGAGCAACCACTCCGGCGAGCCCCAAACCAGGGTGAAGGACGGGACCATCGACGTCATTGACCGCTCCCGAGTCGCTCGTAGTAGCGCCGGACCCCTTCGGCAAACTGGGGAGGGACGGGATCGCGGTCGATCGGGACCAGCGAATCCGGAGACTCGCGACGCCGGACTTCCTCCGCGATCCGCTTGCGAAGCTCATTCAGCGGCTCGGCGACCATGTTTTGCAGCTTGGACCAGTCGGGGACCTTGGAATGCCGCCGATAATCCTCGCGCGTACCCCGGACCCGATCGCGGATCCGCGCGGCCTCGGCCCGAAGCTCGGCATCTTCGAGCAGCTCCTCGACGTCGCGCATCCGATCCGCCCATTCGCGGAAGCCTTCGCCGGTGATCGGGCCATTCGCCGCTCCCCAGCCCGGCAACCCTCCTCGATCGAGCCCCTCGGCAAACCGATCCAGCGCCGTCTCCTGGCCGCCGCCGTCCTCGCGACGAAGGTCTCTCAGGCCGCCGCCGTCCCTTAAGGAACCCCCACCGCGCTGCCGGTTTCCTCCTTGACCTTGCGGCTGATCCTGCCCCCGGCCCCCCTCTCCCGGCTGGCCCCCTTCCTGGCCCTGTCCGGGCTGCTGGCCTTGTCCGGGTTCCTGGCCTTGCTCGCCTTGTTGACCCGGTTCCTGGCCCTGTCCGGGCTGCCGCCCCTGGCCATTGGGTTCGTTTTGCCCGGGTTGCCGTTGACCTTGACCTTGACCTTCCTGGCCGGGCTGTCCGGGTTGCTGCTGACCTGGTTCTTGCCCGGGCTGCTGCGGACTTTGACCCTCCTGGCCGGGCTCCTGGCCCTGGCCTGGGTCTGCCTCCCCCCGTTCCGAACGTTGTCGTCGCTGCCGCTGTTGCCGGGGACTCTGGTCACCCGGTTGCGGCCGGCCGGTGCCTTGCGCGATCTCGCGGTCAACCTGGTCGGCAAGATCCTTGAGTTCTTGCTGGGCGCGGCGGAGTGCCGCGGTGTCGTCGCCGAGGACGCTCCGCGCGGCCCGTTCGACCCCCTGACGTAGTTCGTCGAGCCCCTCTCCGGCTCGTCGAGACGATTTGGCCGCCTCCTCGGCGATCCCCAGGTCGACGAGACGATCGGTCTCGCGGATGGCCTCGGGGACCATCTGCTCGTTCGCCTTGCGGATCGTGTCGAAAAGCTCCCTGGCCAGCAGGGGCTCGGTCTCCTCGGCTTCCGTGACCGTCTCCTGCATCCGATCGAGGATCTGGTCGAGTTGCTTCCCCTGCTGCTCCAGTTCGTTTCGGGTTTGCTTGCGATCGTCGGAGCCTCGGAGCGAGCGTTGGGCCGGCGCTGCCTTGTCCTGGGCTTCAAGCTGCTCGGTCAGCTTCTGCTGCTTTTCGTCGAGCTGCCGGGCCTGGTTCCGCATCTCGGTCACCTGCTCGGAGAACTGGTTGGCCGTTTCCTTCCGCAGCTCCTCCTTCAGTTCGTTGAGCTTTTGGCCCGCGCGGGCGCCCTCGGTCACGGCCTGGGGGACGCTCCCGTTTTCGAGGGCCTCGGCGGCCTGGCGGACATGCTCACGCCCCTCTTCGATCTCCTTGCGGGCCTCGGCCATGCGGTCGCGGTTCTGCTCGTTCTCCATCCGCTCGCGGAGTTCGTCGGTGTCGCGGAGGATCTCCTGCTGCTGCTCGCGGAGTCGCTTGAGTTGCCGTTCAAGCTCGGCCTTGGCCTGCGGCTCCCTGGCCGCTTCCAGGGCCGATTGCAACTCCTTGAGGCGGTTATTCACATCCTCCTGACGCTGGGCCAACTCCCGGAGCCGGCTCAGCACCTGCCGCGACTCTCGCTGCTCTTGCTGCTGCTTGGTGAGATTCTCCTGCGGCGACCGGGCGGACCGCTGCTCCTCGTAGTTGTTCTGCTCGTCGTTCAATTCAAGTTGCTGAAGTTGCCGTTGCGAGGCCCCCCCTCCGCCGCCGCCCCCTCGTTGCCCGCGCTGGCGGTTGCCGCGAATGACTTCGAATTCCCTGGCCCGCAACTTCAGCAACGCCTGATAGGCGGCCTGCTCGGCGACCAGTGCGGGCCGGAGCGCGGTCGTCGACGTCCCCCTGGCGGCCTCGGTGAGTTGCTGCTCGGCCTCGGTCATCGACTTCACGGCGAGTTCGAGGCTCGCCTTCGACTTCTCGTCGCGCAGGCGTCCGCCAAGCTCGCCCGCCTGCCCGATGGCCGACTTCTGCGCCTCTTGCAGCACCTTGCTGTCGGCGGCGTAGGTGTCGGTCGGCTTCGCCCCGGTCTCCCGGCGGATCAGCTTCCAGGTGCCGTTGATGATCTCCTTCTGAAGCTCGGCGAGCTTGTCCGACTGCTGGGCGTTCTGCCCCTGCCCTTCCCCCTGCATCTCCATCTCGGCCGAGCCCGAGGGCTGCTCCCCCTGGCGGAAGATCTCCTCGAAGTGGCGTACCTCGGCGAAGAACATGTCTCCCGAAGTCCGCCTCGGCTTGCCGTCGGGGCCGTTGTCCTCGGCCCAGAAGAAATAGGTGACGAGCTGGTCGGGGACCGCCTTAAGGGCCTCGAAGTCGAGCAGATGCTCGGCCTTCATCCGGCGGTTCTTCGGCGGCGATTTCGCCTTCTCGGCCTGCGCCGCCGGCTGATCCTTCGGGCTGGCCTTCTTCTCGACGACCTCCTCCCCCTTCAGCTCGATCTCGCGCGGCTCGGCCCCGCCGATCGAATAGCTGAGCCCCTGCTTCACGATGCCGAAGTCGTCTTCCATCTGGGCCTTGAGGGCCAGCTCCTCGACCGGCGAGACCCGCACATCGTGCGACGGCTGGATCGTCTTCACGATCGGCTCTTTATTGCGGGTGACGTGGACGGCGATCTCGTAATTCTGCTTGTTCGAACGGCCGTCGAGATCGACGAGCTGCACCTTGTAGCGCTTCGACTCCGTCGGCCTGAGGCTCGCCTGATGGATGTTGGCCCCCGCTTCCGGATTCGGCTTCAACTCGATCGCGGTCCCATCGGGATCGACGAGCTTCGCCTCGCGGACCGGCTTGTTGAGATGGCCGATCAGGGTCAGTTCGGTCCCCTCGACGAGCGTGATATGGCGGATGTCCTCCACAACCTTCTCGTCGAGCGACGTGTATTGCGGATAGACGAGCCGGGCGTCGGCCCTCCGGAGCGCCGGGTACTCGAACACCTTGATTTGATAGGTGTCGGACGATCGCCCGGCGAACTCCACCCGGTACGCGAGATCGGCGTCGACCGACTCGACCCGGGCCGCGAACGTCGGGTCTTCGAGGCTGCGGGTCATGGAACGGGTCGGCTCGGAGCCGGGGTTGGCCTTGCCGTCGCCGAGCACGAGGCTGGCCTCGGGGGGCACGGCGCCGTCGAACCGGGCGACCACCAGGAGCGGGCTCCCCTTCTCGATCTCGGCATTGCCGGGATCGACCTTGATCTCCATCGGGCCGGATTGGGCGATGCCCCCGGAGCGTGCTCGATCGCCGGCCGTCCGCTGGATCTGACTCCTGAGCGCCATCGCCGCCGAGACATCCATCAACAGGGCAATCGCGAAGGCCGCTTGTGCGAGCCGAAGCGTCCAGGTCGGCACCGCCTCGCTCCAGTCGTGCGACCTGGAATGCTCGACGGCCTCGCGCACGACGGAGCTTTCCAGGTATCCCAGCTTCCGGCGCTCCCGCCCGTCAACCTGATCGACGGCGGTGAGCAACCCCGCGTTCAGGTCGGGATACTGCGCCTCGATGCTGCGGGCCACCCGGCGCGAATCGCTCCTTGCCCGCAGCACGAACGCTCCGCAACAGAGATTGAAGAGCAGGAAGCTCCCGACCCAGGCAGGAACGAACAGGCCGAAAATCTCCCCCTGGTTCCGCAACGTCGGCCAGGCGAGATAGGCCGCGCAGAGCAGGGCCAGGATGAGATCGCCGACCGCGAGGATCGAATAGAGGCGACGGTGCCGAAATCGCTTCGCGACTTGCTCCAAAACTTGCTGTAGCTCGGAGATCATGACGCCATTGCCTCCGCGTGAGCCGTTCGGGTTGTTGAGCGAGTTGAGGATAAGCGCCCGGAGAGCCAGGTTTCCGCGATCAGGAAGGCGATCGCGGCCAGCACGAGCCATCGCCAGTATTTCTGGCGTCCCTCCAGCTCGGAGTTCTGCAACTGCCGGAGCTGCTCGGGATCGGGCGCCTGCTCGCGGGTCGGCTTCGCGAGGCGGCAGCCCAGTTGTTCGAGCGTTTCCACGTGCAAGGGGGCTACCCGGCTTTCCAGGGGGTCGAGGTTGACGGCGAAGGGGCGATCCCCGGCCGAGGTCTCCAGCACGTAGAGCCCCGGTTGGTCGGTCCCCGCGAAGGTCGTCTCGGCCGATGCCAGGGTGACGCGCGTGCCGTCCGGCTTGCGGATAACCCGGGGTTTGGAGGGGTCGACGCCCGACGCCGGCAACGGCACCCGGTCGCCGATCACCAGATTCCCTTCCACCAGCGGCGTCCCGCCGTTCCCTTCCGAGAGGGACGTCAAGAGCGGGGCGAACTTCGACGACCGAGCAAGCTGGCTATCGGCCGGACTCCAGCCGGAAGCCATCACCAGGAGCCGCCCCTTGCCGGCCGACTTCTCGATGATGGCGGGATCGCCCTTCTCGAACTTCGCCAGCACCCGCGCCCCCTCGCCGAGCTTCGCGGGATCGAGCTTGCGATACTTCCAGAAATGGATCTTGGTGAAGTCGTTGAACTGCGGCGCGGCGAACGGGGCGAACAGGGGATGGTCGAACGCGATCTCCCCGAGGATCACGTCGCGGCCGACCCTGGCCTCGGTCGTGGTCCAGGGGGGAACGCCCGCCACGGTGGCCGAGGTCTCGACCTTGCCGGGGGCGTTGAGGACGTTCAGGAGCGTCCCCCCTTGTTGCACGTAGTCGCGCAGCCTGGCCGCGTTCGGCGAGCCCACCTCGCCCGCGACGATCACCAGCGCCGGGGGGGTATTGGGAGGCCAGTTCACGGCCGAAGCCGGGGCCTGCGCGACGACCTTGACGCGGCGCCGGGGGGTGTCGACGAAGGCGCGGCGGACGTAGTAGAGCAGGCCGTTGGGATCGTCGATCTTGTCGTCGGCGTCACTTCCCAGGTAGAGGACCGTCGCTTCTTCTCGCGATTTTTCGGCCAGGTAGAGGGTGTTGTCGAAATCGCGTTGATCCCCCCCCAGGACGAGTCGAGGGGAGCGTTTCGAGAAGGCGTCGGCCCTGGCCTGCGTCCCTTTCGGGCGCGGCACCCGGATCACCCGGCTCTCGCCGGGGGGGACATACGCGGGGGTCGGGGTTTCGCCCTTGAGGGGGATGCCCTCCTCGCCGGCCCAGGTGAGGGTGAACGAATCGCGCGTGCCGTAATCGTTGCTGACCCGAACCCGCAACGACGTCTCGGCCTCGGGGTCGGCCGCGACGCCCGGCGCATCGGCGAGCCCGTGGATGCCCGCGTTGGAGCCGTCGTCGGCGACCGGCTTCAGGTCGAGCACCACGTCGGAAGGCCATTCGAATTCGCCGAGCGCATCCGTCCGGCTCCCCTGCTGGAGGTCACCGATCAGGATCACCCGGCGCGGGACGTTTCCTCCTCGCTCCCCGGCATCCACCACGTCGTTGATCGCCGTCACCACATCGACGAGCGCCTGCCCCAGCTGGGTCGAAGCCCAGGAAGGCTGCAAGGCATTCAGCCGGGTGCGGGCAATCTCCAACCGCTGGCGAGGGTCGAGCGTCGCCGATTCCTCGAATCCGAGCACGGTCCGCGAGCCGTTGTCGAACGTGAAGACCGCGAACGCATCGCCGGGGCGAACCTCGTCGATCAACTGCGAAGCCAGCGCCTTCGCGCGAGTCCACAAATCCCCCCGGCGCATGCTGGCGCTGGTGTCGACGAGCAGGGCGATTCGCTCGCGAGTCGACGTTTCCCCATTCGCCTCGACCTGCGCCTTCGCGCGCAAGAACGGCCGCGCGAAGGCGAAGGCGAGCAGCGCGAGCGCCGCCGCGCGGAGGAGCAGGAGCAGGATTTGATCGAGCCGGCTCCGCTTGCTCAATCGAGGGGGCGACGGGTCGAGGAACATCAACGAGCTGAACGGTACCTCGCCGCTCGGGGTGCGCCGGATCAGATGGAAGATGATCGGCGCCGCGATCGCCAGGCCGCCCAAGATGTAGAGGGGGGCGAGGAAGCTCATCGCGCGCCTCCCCCGCCCCGGCCGGCGCCCATGCCGCGATTGGGGCGTCGAGAGCGCCGCATTCGGGCCTTCAGGAGATCGAAGAGGACCAGTTCCAGGGGGGTATCGGTGGTGATCGACTCGTACTCAATGCCCAGATCGACGCAGGCCTGCTTGATCTGCTCGGCGTGGGCCGCGAATCGGCGCAAATAGGCCGCGCGTGCCGACGCGGGATCGACGTAAATCTCACGCCCCGACTCGGCATCGCGGAACATCGCCGAGGTCTCGAAGCGGAAATCGGCCTCGGCTGGGTCCACGATCCGCAACACGACCACGTCATGCCCGCGCGACCGCAGGTAGCCCAGCCGTTTCTGGAACGTGCCGATCGGCGCGAGCAGGTCCGAGATCAGGATGACCAACCCCCGCTTGCGCACGGTCGCGGCGATCTGCTCCAGCGGCCCGGCGAGGTCGGTCGCCTTGCCGGCCGGCTCCCGTTCGAGCAGCCCCATCAGGCGGCGCAAATGTCCCGGACGATGCCTCGGCGGCAGGTACTCGGTGATCCGATCCTCGAACGTCAGGAGCCCGACGGCGTCGCGCTGGGTCGAGAGGAAATAGGCGATCGTCGCCGCCAATGTGCGCGCGTATTCCCCCTTCGAGTACCCGGCCGACCGATAGCCCATCGACCGGCTGGTGTCGAGCACCAGGTAGCATCGGAGGTTCGTCTCGTCCTCGAATCGCTTGATGAAGTAACGGTCGGACCGAGCGAACAGTCGCCAGTCGAGATAGCGCGGATCGTCGCCGGGGGTGTATTCCCGATACTCGCTGAACTCGACCGAGAATCCATGATACGGACTGCGATGGAGCCCCCGGAGGAAGCCCTCGACCGTCACCCGCGCCCTTACCTGGAGACTCTTGATCCGCATGAGCGCCTGGGGATCGATCGGGGTGGCCGAAGCCGATGATGGAGCGGGCGCCGCGACGGCCGGCGAACCATTCGAATCGGCCGACGTCGGTCGTCTCGATCGGGTCGATCCGAAAGCTCGCAGGCGGGACAGGAAGGACATGGTTCGTGCTCGCGGCCAAGGATAGATCCGGCTTCGACTCTTACTTTACATTGTCGATCAGGCGGTCGATCAGCGAATCGACGGTCACGCCGTCGGCCTCGGCGCGATAGCCGAGCAAGATCCGGTGGCGGAACGTGGGATGCACGAGGGCGCGGAGGTCTTCCGGGGAGACGTGGAATCGCCCGTCGAGCAACGCCCTCGCCTTGGCGCCGAGCACCAGCGACTGGCCGGCCCGCAGGCCCGCCCCCCAGCTCACCCAGTCGTTGATGAAACCGGGGGCCCTGGGGCCGGGGCGGGTCGCCGACGCGAGCCTCACGGCATAACGCACCAGGTCGTCAGCGATCGGCACCTTGCGCACAACCTCGTGAAATTCGAGGACGTCTTTGCCGTCGAAGAGAGGGACGATCGGCTCGGGACGCTTCGAGGTCGTCTGGCGGATCACCGCCACCTCGTCGTCCTCGGGGAGATAGTCGACGATCACGTTGAACAGGAACCGGTCGAGCTGCGCCTCGGGGAGGGGATAGGTT
>CALKTZ010000190.1 GCA_937997355.1 uncultured Planctomycetales bacterium
ACAGGCACGCGCGGGATACCGGCGAGCCAGTCCCCATTTCCGCTCCGGTTCAGCCTGGCGAATCCCCGCGCAATCCAAACGTCAACCATTCTACAATTCAGGTTCCCGGTCGATCTGCCCCGGCCGTTCGCCATGCCGCTTGCGGATCATCATGTAGAGCAGATAGGCCACGATGAGGCCGGCCAGGCCGAAGAAAATTCGGGAGTCGGTGATCCAAAATCGTTCCATGGAAACTTCGGCTTCTTGAAAGAATGTTCGGGCCTTGCGGGCGGGCGATCATCGGTTCGGGATTTCCCGTCGGGGGCTATCGGACGAGCCCGCGTTCCCGCAGGTAGTTCAGGATCAACTTTTCGAATGGGTACTGGTTCGTGGTGAAGATGTAGGTCATCCCTCGACGGGTACACCACTCCTTCAGCCCGCCGACGAAGGCGTTGAGGTTATCCTTGTAACGCTTCAGGAGCGGGGCGCTCACGGTGATTTCGGCCTCGTCCCCGTCCTCGCAGTCGACCAGCTTGAGGTCGCCGACTAGCTCGGGCTCGACCTCCTCGCGGCTGAGGACGTGGATCACGTAGATGTCCATGTTCCGGGCGAGCAGGTAGCGGAACGCGGCCTCGTAGCCGTTCTTGTCGAGGAAATCCGAGATGACCACGACGATCCCCTTGCCGGAATGCCGGATGGCGAAGTCGCGGGCGGCCGTGGTGAGGTTGCTCTCTCCCGAGGGGGCCAGGCGATCGAGGTAATGGACGATCCGGTGCATCTGCGAGCGCCCCCGGATGCTCGGGATGCCCGCCTCCAGCCGGGTGCTGAAGGTTTCGAGGATCAGCCGATCGTTGTTGACCAGCCCGATGAACGCCAGCGCCGCGGCGATCTGCTTGCCGTAGTGGAGCTTCGTCGGCTCGCCGAAGTCCATCGAGAGGCTGGTGTCCAGGAGCGTGTGGATGTGCAGATCCTCTTCTTCGAGGAAGAGCTTCAGGAACAGCTTGTCGAGCCGCCCGTAGACGTTCCAGTCGATATGGCGGAGGTCGTCGCCGACGGTGTAATTGCGGTGCTCCGCGAACTCGACCGACGAGCCCCGTCGCTTGCTCTTGCGATCCCCCTTGAGCCGCCCCGAGATGATCTTCCGGCTGACCAGCTCGAGCTGTTCGAGCTTGTGCATGAACTCCGGGTCCAGCAGCGCCCCCCTGGAGGTGGGAGCGCCCGAGCTTGACGAGGCGCCCGGCGGGGGGATCGCGGAGATCGGTGCGGATGTCGCGGACGAGGCTTCGGTCATGGCGGTCGATTTCCCTTCCCGGCATCAACCGAAGAGGTCGAAGATCCAGAAGAGGCCGAGGATCACCGAGGCCGCGCCGGCCAGCCCGACCAGCCAGGGGAGCAGCGCGGCGAGGAAGATCGTCCAGCGCGCCCGGAGGCTCAGGGGGCGGCAGCGATGCAGGAAGCCGAGCGCGGTCATCCAGCTTTCGAAGATGACCAGCATCCCCGCCAGGGCCGTCACGATCGCCAATGTCGGCTCGGTGTTCCAGGCGGCGACCGCCGCCACCAGCAGCAGCGCGCAGAGCGAGAGGAGGCAGAACAGGTCCCCCCGCGTGAAGATCAGGGGCTCCCGCTTGACGGTCGCGTAGTCGAGCGCCGGCACGGGGGGCGGATCATAGATGTCATACATGGTGCTCATGGTGCAACATCCTGGGGCAAACGCGGGTTCCGGAGGAGAATGGCCGTGGTCCTCGGGCCTGATGTCCTCGCGGATTTGATTCGATCTTCGTCTCGGTCTTCTTCGTCTTCTTGGACACGCGAAAAAAGAGAATTCTGTTCGGCGCTCCGCTTCGAGCCGGTCCCTATTCTCGCTCCGGCTCCTGGTACGGCAGGTCACTCGTGGGTTCACCGCCTCGGAGCCTGCTCCGTCGCTCCCTGTCCCGACAGGCCGAGCCGATCGATCTTCGACTCGATCCGCTCGACGGCCGCTTTCGTCAGGGCCGTGTCGCGATAGATACCGAAGACGGCCGGGGCGCTGGCGATGACCACGGCGGTCAACAGGCCGATGGCCCATTTCGCGACCAGGAGCGAGCTATCGATTCGCACCCTGAGCACCTCGACGCTCGCATTTAGCCGGGCCGTCTCCTTGTTCGTCTCGGTGAGCGCCGTCACGAGGTGATCGATCCGCTCGGCGAGGACGTCGGTTGCCACGGGCATTATCGGGACTCCTTGGCGACGAAATTCTCGACCCTCTCTTCCGCTTTCTCGGGGACCGATTCCAAGATCTTCAACAAGACCTCGTCGGAGCCGATCCCCTCGGCCTGGGCCTCGAAATTCAGGAGAATCCGATGGCGCAAGCTGGGCAAATAGACGCGGCGGAGATCCTCGAAACTGACATTATAACGCCCATCGAGCAGCGCACGCACCTTGGCCGCCAAAACCAAGGTCTGGACGCCTCGCGGGCTGCTCCCCCATCGAATGTACCGATTGGTAAGCTCGGGCGCGAAGGGTCCGTCGGGATGGCTCGCCAGGCAGAGGCGGATCGCGTAGTCCTGCACGTGCCGGGCCACGATGACCTCTCGCACCAATCCCTGGAAGGCAACCAGTTCGTCTCCGTCGATCACTTTTTCCGCCCGAGGCTTCTCGCCGCTGGTGGTCCGGTCGAGGATCGTCGCCAGTTCCTCGCGGGTCGAATAGCCGACCACCAGCTTGAACAGGAAGCGGTCGAGCTGCGCCTCGGGGAGCGGATAGGTCCCCTCCTGCTCGATCGGGTTCTGGGTCGCCATCACGAAAAACGGCGGCTTCAGGCGGTGGATCGTCCCGCCGACCGTCACCGACTGTTCCTGCATCGCTTCCAGGAGGGCGGATTGGGTCTTGGGGGTGGCGCGATTGATCTCGTCGGCCAGGACGATCTGCGCGAAGATCGGCCCCGGCTGGAACTGGAAGAAGCGGCGGCCGTCGTCCCCCTCCATCACGATGTTCGTCCCCAGGATGTCGGCGGGCATCAGGTCGGGGGTGAACTGGATGCGGTTGAAGTCGAGGCTCAAGGCATCGGCGAGGGTCCGGATCAGGAGGGTCTTGCCGAGCCCCGGCACCCCTTCCAGCAAGGCATGCCCGCCGACGAACAGGCAGGTCAGCACACCCTGGATGATGTCGTCGTGGCCGACGATCACCTTGGAGATTTCCCCCTTCACCCGGTTGAAGGCCGAGCGGAATTGCTCGGTCCGGGCCTCGATCGACTCGGCTCCCGCGGCGGGTTCGGTCATGGTCGGCATTCCTTCATCGATTGCGTGGTGTCGGCGATCGGTTTACGTGCCGGGCTTCAGATTATCCTTGTCGCGCTCTTCCCAAACCTTCTGTTTGGCCCGGAGCAGTCGATTGGTGTAGCTCTCTTCCGCGGGCTTCTCGGCCTCGGGGGCGATCCCCTTCTGTTGCGGCGAGGCCGGCTCATGCGGGGCCTTGCCCACCTTGACCGGGTCGTCCCCGGCCAGGAGCGGCTCGACGGGGATCGTGGTCGACCTCTCCCCGGTCGACGGCGAGGCCGAGGGGGCGGCCCGCGTCCCCCGCGACCGGGTGCGGTCCAGCTCCTCGCCGACCTCCGCCTTGCGGCTCCGGAGCTTCTCCATGTAGTCGGTCGATCGCACTGGCTCCTGGCCGCGGAGCGATCGCAACCAGTTGGCGACCGTGCGCCGCATGCGGGCGAGATCGAGGGCGATCCGGCGGATGGCGACATCGAGCAGGAAGAGGCAGCAGGCCAGCCAGAGCAGGTTGGGCCAGAGCGGGGCATAGGCCCTGGGGTTGATCAGGCCGGCGTCCCGGCGATAGTGGTCGGCCTCCTCGATGCTCCGGACCAGGTCGAGCCGGCCATCGGGTGTCCGCTTCAGGCTCACGAGCTGGCCGTCGGTCAGCGAGGCGAGGGTTTCGAGGCCGGTCGGGTTCGAGCGAAGCTCGCGATATTCGTCGGAGTAGGGGACCGAGACCCCCGACGACACCACCCCCTGCACACCCCCCGCCCCGCGATAGCCTAGGTTGACGAAGTAATTCCCCCGGGCGTCGGCCCCTTCGATGGTGGCCTCGTAGCGTCCGGGGGCCTTCTGCACCAGCTCGACGGGCTTCGACTTGAGGTCGGGATCGACCACGTTCCCCTGGATGGTGAGGAAGTTGAGGAACTGGTTCTCCTTGTCGAGCGCATCGACGACGATCTTGATCCGCCCGTCTTCCCGACGCAGCGAGAGGCTGAGGTTCCCCCGATCGGCGGGGCGCATCACCCAGCGCACCACCTGCGACCAGAAGGCCGAATAGCTGGGCCAATCGGGCCAGGCCTTGGCCCAGCGACGCCCGGCGTCGGCCGTGAACGCGGCCGACCGGCCGAGGCCGTAGGTCCAGTGGGCCAGGAGCGGATTCACCTGACCGGTCGGCAGGGGGGAAACCAGCGGCATCTCGACAAGCTCGCTCTCCTTGAGCGAGGTGAGGACCAACCCGGTAATCGCGGGGAATTCTTCGGGGAGCCCCATGATCGGCTCCGTCACCGGATAATTCAGCTTGGGGAGCCAGGGAGTCTGCTGGTCGAAGATCAGGGGACGCGAGATCGACCGCGCCTCCTTCTGATAGATCCTCGGCAATGCACGGGGATTGGTCACCTGATAGAACCGCCCCTTGGTGAGCCGGGCGAGGTCGCGCATCACGCGGACCGCCTGGAGGTCGTTGCCGTGGGCGGCCGTCAGGACGGTGGTCACCGTGACCCGATTCTGCACGAGCTGGTTGATCACGGAGGCGGTCGGCGCGGTCGGGTCGCCGTCGCTGATCACCACGATGTGCTTGCTCATCGCGTCCTTGATGCTGTTGAGCCCTTTCAGGGACATCAGGAGCGAAGGGTCGAAGTCGGGCATGTCGCCGGGGGTCATCCGGTCGATCGCGCGGAGCATCGAGTTCTTGCCCCCGCCGATCGGCCGGAGCGTGAACAGCCAGGCCTCCTGCCCTTCCCAGTGGAGCATCCCCGCGTAGTCGTAGCTGGAGAGGGCGTCCACGGCCGCCTTGGCCACCACCTTCTGCCAGTAGTTCCCCTCGGGGATCTCGCTGGCGTGCATGATCAGGACCATCGCGCCGATCCCCTGCACCTTCAGCGCCTTGATCTGCATGTCGACCGGGAGCGCCTTCTCGACCGGGGTATTCATCCAGCCCCCCGCGCCGAAGCTGTCGCGCCCGCCGACCATCAGGAGGCCGATCCCCATGTCGTGGACGTTCGACGCCAGGAGCTGATGCTGCGACTCCGTGAACGCCTCCTTCGGCACATTCGCCAGGATCACGGCGTCATACGGCTGAAGCTGCGCGATATCGGTCGGCAGAGGATCGCCGCCGACGCCCCCCGAGCCGTCGATCCTGGGGGCGACGAGGACCTTGACCTCGATCTCCTTCTCGCGGAGTGCCCGGACAAGCTCGGCATGTTCCCCGGCCGTCCCCTCGATCAGGAGGACCTGGGCCTTGCCCCGGGCGTGGGTGAATCCCGTGGCGGTGTTGTTCGTCGCGCGATCGGTCAGGGTGCCGCTCGCGGCCGGGCGAACCTCCGTCGGGCGATCGGGGATGAACTCGGCCGAGAACGTGTAGAAATTCGGCTCGGTGATCTGCTGCTTCAGGGTGAAGACGTTCACGCCGCGCTGGAGGTCGACCGGGAACGGCTTCTCGTTCCCCGCGGCGGGGGCGGTGTGATTATCGGCCTTCTGGAAGACCTGGATGGCCCCCCTGGTCGGCTCGCTGGCGCGGATCACCACGTTGATGTTGACCGTCTCCCCCTTCTTCACGTCGGGGGGGATGGAGAGCTTCTCGACGAGGACCTCGTGCTCGTAGACATATTCCAGCGGGACGACATCCACCTGGACGCCCAAAGATTTGGCGGCGATCGCCTGTTCGAGCAGGTTCCCGCGGTTCTCGTTGCCGTCGGAGACGACGACGATCCGCCGGGCGGTATCCTCGGGGAAGGTCGCCAGCGCGAGCTTGACGGCGGCGGCGATGTCGGTGTTCTCGGCGTCGATCGTGCTCTCGATCCCCAGCAGATTCAGCTCGCTCGGGGCCGGCGGCACCTCGACCCGAGGGGCCTTGCCGAAGACCACGACCCCCGAGAGGTCGTTCTCGTGCCGCTTCTTCGACGACTCGGTGACGTAGTCGAGCGCGGCCCTCTTCAATTCCTGGGGGACGCTCTGCGACGAGTCGACCAGGTACATCGTCGTGAGCCGGTCGGTCCGCCGCACGGTCCGCAGCTCGGCCAGCGCCAGCACGATCAGGGTGATGACCGCGACCCGAAGCGCGATCGCGACCCACCGCCGGATCGACCCGAGGCCCGAGAGGCTGCGGGCGCTGAACCAGATCACGGGGGGGATGATCAAGGCCAGCAGGAGCAGCCACCAGGGGTGGACGACCATCAGCGACAGGTTCGCGAATCCCGGAATCGCCGTCATCCCCACCCTTCCCCGCTCAGAGCCGGAACCGCTGGACGCGATGGTTATTGGAGTCGATCACCGACACGGCCCCCCGGCGATCGACGGCGAGCGCCCAGGGGTTGTTGAGCTGGCCGGGATGCCGCCCGGGACCTCCCCACGTCCCCACCGGCTTCCCGTCCATCGTGAACTTCTGAACGCGATTGTTGCCGTACTCGCAGACATACAGGAAATGGTCGGGGCCGATCGAAACGTCGTAGGGATAGTTCAACTGGCCGGGCTCCTTCCCCCGGGTCCCCCACAGGGCGAGCAGCTTCCCCATCGTGTCGAAAACCTGAATCCTGTGGTTGCAGCTATCGGCCACGTAGATCCGATCTTGCTCGTCGATCGCCAAAGCCCGGGGGCGGAGGAATTCCCCCGGCTCGTAGCCGTGCCCGCCCCATTGCCGGAGCCACTTCCCCTCCGGCGAGAAGACCTGAATCCGGTCGTTATCCCCGTATTCCGACACGTAAAAGTTTCCCACCTTGTCGATCACGACGTCGGTCGGGTAGCCGAACCGGCCGGGCGTGGTATCCTGGATGCCGTCTCCGATCTGGAACAGCAGCTCCCCCTTCTCCGAGTAGACCAGGACGCGATAGAAATGCGTGTCGGCCACCAGCAGCCGGCCGTAACGGTCGATCGTCAACCCGCTCGGCCCGTCGACGTTGAAATCGGGGGTCCGCCAGCTCCGGACGAACTTGCCGTCGCGATCGAAGACCTGGATGCGATCGGTCAGGTCGGCGAGATAGAGCTGATCGCGATCGTCGAACGCGGCGACCCTCGGCTTGTGGAGCCAGCCCGGCTTCGACCCGTGAACCCCCCAGACCAGCTCCGCCGTGGAGCTTGCGCGGGAGCCGCACCCCGCCAACGCGCAGAGGCCCAGTCCCAAGACGAGCCGAGCCAGATTCGCCGCTCGACCGCTGATCCGTCCCCCCGCGATTGGCCTCACCGCAACCGTCCCCCCGGTCGATCCGATTTCGTGTCGGCGGCAACTCACTGTAGAATCTACTCGGGGCGAGACCTCGGACGCAAGTCGTAGAGGATTTCCCATGGAATATCGCGAGCCGCAGGGGACTGTCCAAATTTTCGACGTCGGCATCCCTGATTCAGGCAATCCCGCCGGCCGTGGAAAACGGGACTGTCCCGGAGGCGAGCGCCGTGGGGATTTGATTGGGCCGAGTCGACGATGATTTTGAGGAAGCTGGGCATGGCGGAATGGGCGGCGGTCTGTCGGTTGGATGAATTGAAGTCGGACGGGCGGGGCCGCGCCCTGGATGTCGACGGCCTCCGCCTGGCGGTCTTTTTGGTGGAAGGCGAGGTTTACGCCCTCTCCGGTCGTTGCCCGCACGCCAACGGGCCGATCGGCCGGGGCTGGATCGAGGACGGCGAGGCGGTCTGCCCGCTCCATCGCTGGCGGTTCCGCCTCTCCGACGGCCGCTGCTCGACCGTCCGGGGCCAGGACCTCCATCGGTTCCCGACCGAGATCCGCGACGGCATGATCTGGGTGAAAGCCTGATGGAGGATCGATCGGCTTAGCCTTCCAACCCGATCCTTCCCTCCTCGCGAACCTCAGCGGTATGGTTTGTGTCTATTCGCGGGGGAGTGTCGTGATTGCTCCCGCCGAAGGTCGCGCGAGTTCGGGTCTACCGCAATGGTCAATCGAGCCCTGATCGTCATCCTGTCGGTGGTTACGCTCGACGCGGTGGGGATCGGCCTGGCCCTGCCGGTGATCCCGAGCTTGCTCCGCGAGCTGTCGCACGAAACGCGGATCGCCAGTCGCTTCGGCTACTTCATGGCGATCTACCCGTTCATGCAGTTCCTGTTCTCCCCCGTGCTCGGGCGACTCAGCGACCGGTTCGGCCGTCGGCCCGTCCTGCTGGTTTCGCTCGCCGTGGCGACAGTCGACTACCTGATCATGGGCCTGTCACCGCTGCTCACGGTCCTCTATCTCGGCCGAGTGCTCGCCGGGATGACCGGGGCCAACATGGCGGTGGCCACCGCCTACATCGCCGACATCTCCGGCCCCGACGAACGGGCCAGGCGATTCGGCTACATGAATGCCTGCTTCGGCCTCGGATTCGTCGCCGGCCCTCTCCTGGGGGGCGTGCTGGGGAGCCTTTCGCCCCGCTATCCGTTCCTGGCCGCGGCCCTGTTCAGCGGCCTCAATCTCCTGATGGGGGTCTTCGCCCTCCCCGAATCGCACCAACCGGGGACCGAGGCGGAGAACGAGAAGGGGCATAGCTTCATCGCATCCCTCATCTCGATCCGCGACAATCAAACCCTCATCCCGCTCATGGTGATCTACTTCCTGATCACCCTGATCGGCCAGATTCCGGGCTCGCTCTGGATCATCAACGGGGAGGATCGGTTCGGCTGGGACGTCTGGATGGTGGGGGTTACCTTCGCCGCGTTCGGCATCCTCCACGCGATCGC
>CALKTZ010000191.1 GCA_937997355.1 uncultured Planctomycetales bacterium
ACTCTTCGTTGTCCGACCTCGCCCAGGCATCGGCGGCCAACAGCTATGGCGCAACGGTCACCGTGGCGATTTCCGGCGTGTCGGCGGGACAGAGTTTCTATATTCGCTCAATGGCCGCCAGCGCGCCCGGTGCGATCGGCGCGTATGGGCTCCTCGTCAATTTCGGATCGTCCTACCAGGCTCCGATCTCTCCCCCCAACACGCAGGTCTACGCGCAGGCCGACGCCGGCGGAGGCTCGTCGAGCGAGATGATTGGGCCGCGCAGCCCAGGGCAGGGGAGACTTTCCCGCCTCAACGGCGATCAGATCAATTTCTTCGATCTGATCCAGCAGTTCAAACTTGGCAACAGTATTTTCAATACCAACATGTTCGGTTGGGGCGACGGACTCGAAGCACCCGATGATCCCTCGACTCTGACCAACACCGGGATCCGTTTGCGCGACGGTTCGAACGACTCATCGAATTCGACCGCCTCGGCATTGGCCGCCATCCCCGCGCCGCTCTTCTCGAATTCCTCGGTCGAGTCGTCGTCTCCGGCCGAATCCGCGGGACAAGATGCCGGGAGCAGCGCCCCGCCCGCCTCGCCGATCTCGCCGTCGCCGGCCCTCCAGGCCCTCGACGACGTGCTGAATCGGTGGAAAACGAAGGAACCCCGATCGTTCCTCGCCCAAGGCAAGGATTCCGACGCGGGCTGAGCGAGGTAAGCTTCGGGCTCGGCCGCTTCGCGCGGACTTGTAACTCATCCCGCCTATCCGTCGCTCGTCGCTTCGAGCATCGCTCGGAGAAAGTGCGCATGTCGTCGTTTGCTGAAATGTACCCCGTCGTGTTGATTTAAAGACACACCAGCAAACGAGCACTTTCTCCGAGATTCAAACCGCGGCCTACGCTTGATTGTCGGACCTTCGTGGAGACGGCTCCGATCGATCCACGGACTTGAATTTCCGCCCCTCGTCCCATCGAACCGAGATTCGACGCCCCGTAGCCTTCAAGTTGGTGCAGCCATGATCCGAGCCGTACGCCAAACACGAAAGCGACTCTTCCAAGATTGCCCGCTGGAATCCCTCGAATGGCGTGGGCTCCTTTCGACCCTGCCGTCCATTCCGTCGTCTTATGTCAATGTGTCGGTAGTTGCCCCGGGCTCCGAGAATGCCGGCCCGGAGCAGGGCTCGATCGCTTTCGGTGAAGCCATCTTTTCGGATACCCAGATCACCACGGAACCTGGCGACGGGTCTCGGACCGAGACCGGCCCCAGTCAGCTCATCAATTTCGATCAGCCCGTCGATTCCCTGGATCTCGGGTTCAACGACATTCGTCTGGATCGCGTCAATGGCGACGGGACGACCACCCCGCTGTTCGATCTGGTGAACTGGCCGCAGCCGATCGCCAACAACAACGACGGCTTCGACCTCACCTTCACGCAACTTCTCATCAATCTCGACGCTCCCCTGGAACCGGGCACCTATCAGCTCGTGATCGTCGGCGGGTCGATGATCTCGATCGATCTCGCGAACGGCCGTTGGGATCCCTTCGAGGATTATGCCTTTTCCACGTTCACCATCGGGTCCCCGGCCTCCACCGACCCGGGCGGAGAGAATCAGGAAGAGAGCGAGGAAGAGGGGAGAGGTGAAGGGGGAAGTGGAGGACTCGGAGGCGTGTGGCATGAGAACCCGGCGGTCGACCAGTACGAGGCCCTCCAGCCAAATGCCGATGTTCAGGATTTCACCGACCTGGGCACTCTCCCGATCGTCTCGCCGATTTCGTCCGAGATCCAGAGCCCGATCCCGGGAAAAAGCGGCGTGGCGCTCTACCGATTCGTGGTCCCCGATGGGCATCACTGGCAACTCGGCCTCGGGGCGCAGCCGGTGAATGGGGCGGGGCAGTTCCAAACTTCCTTCACGCTCTATCGGCTCGGGACGAACGGGACGTGGGAAGTGGTCGCCCTGAGTGATCCGGGGGGCGGCATTCGGGACGATGCTCGGAACGGGCTGACCTATCTCGGCGTTGATGCGGGGACCTATTACCTGGCCGTCACCGGCACATTCACGACGCCAGGCGGCCTCTCTCTCTCATCCGCGGGAACTTTTCAGCTCTACGTGGAAGCTACGCCGGCCGATCAACCCTCAACCGTGACGGGCTTCCAATTGAACTGGGCCAATCCGGACGATTCCAGCCCTGCGGGGTTTTCGATCAAGTTCTCCGGCCCGATCGCGCTGAACGGCTTCGGAGAAGCCAACACGTCGACGCCCCCGCTGGAAGTGGTCGACGCGAACGGCAAGGTCTGGGAGATCATCCCTCTCAATTACCTTCACCAAGACAATCTGCTCACGATGGTCTTCGGGAATCCGCTGCCGGCCGGGACCTATACCCTCCGAATCGGCGCGGTCAACGGGCTGACCGACCTGGCGGGCTGGACGCCGGTCGCGGGAGGTCTGCCAAATGGAGTCCTCGCCACCTGGACGGTGGCGGAAAAGCAAAGTCCCGCCCCGGACCCTTACCTCGGCATTCTCTGGCCGAAATCGCTCGTCGGGTTGACCGGCTCCGGCCTGCTCGATCAGGCCGTTTCCGAATCATCTCGGTTCGTGGTGATCACCCCGGGATTCTACAAGCTTCAGACGTTCCTGGGGGCCGGGGAAGTCGAGGTCCGAATCCTCGCCATCGACGGGAGCACCTACCTCGACACCGTGATCGACTCGGCGCTCGACTCGCAACAAATCTATCTCCCGATCGGGGCCTATACGCTGATCTGGACCGGACATGGCGCCGAAGCCTCGCAATTCCATTGGGTCCTGAATGCGGCGAAAATTGATTGGGAGTCGCTCCTCAATAACGGAGTCGGGCAGTGGTCGACCCTCAACCTGGGTTTTGGGACGACGACCAACAACGATCCGAACTCGAATCCCGCCAGCCCGAACTCCAACGCCAACAGCCCGAACTCCCCGGTGACATCTCCCGTGTTGCCTCATCCTTCGACGAACTCCGGAGGATCGACCACGGGGGGCGCGACCACGGCACAGGTCACGGCGACTCAGCCGCTGTTGCTCACGCCATCCATCACGACGCCGCTCGGTCAGCCGACGGCCCAAATTCAGGGGATCGCGGTGGTCGGTCCCGCCGTCACGTCGGAGGCGACCGTCGTCGCGGACAACTCGCCGGGTCTGACGGCCGGCATCCGCTATGAATCGAACACGACGGCCGGCGTGGGGGTAAGCCAATCGACGTTCGAGGAACCTCCGACGTTCGAGTCCACCTCGGCTTCCGCACCGACGTCGTCGCCAGCGGCCGATCCGCCGTCGCAGCCCGAGATGGTCGAGAGGAGCGAGCGGGAGAGTCGGGAAGCCGACCTGAATGCCCTGGCATCCGCGGACTGGATCCTGGGGATCGGCGAGATGATTCAGAATTGGTTGCAGCCCTCGCCTCGGAATGACGTGGTTCCGGACGAATCTCGATCAAACCTTCTTTCCGGGGTGCTGATCGCCGGTAAGGGGAGCGGGCAGGATGCCCCGATGGGAGGGGAGGGGAGCGACCGGGTGGAGCGGGCCTCGTTCGGCCTACCGCTCGGAGTGGTTGTGGCCTCGGCCATCGCACTCCGCGCCAAAGATCCGATCCGTCGGTGGTGGCGGAAGGATGGCCGACGGCTCAGCAAGGCGTTCTTCTCGCGGAATCGGCTCGCAAGCGACAGGAACGGCCCGGACCGGAAGAGCCCCGCGGCAACCGAACACCATCGGCATATACCAGGGCCGCACTTCCGCACGAAGGCGCAGCGTGTCGATGCCCAGCTTCATCATCAGCATCGCCGGGGGATCTGACCGGCCTTGTATCAGTTCGCGAGACAGGCGGTCTTTTTCGCATACACGAGGCTGTTCCGGCGCTTGCCGACTAGCTCGGCGGCGCCGGTATGTCTCAGGCAATACGCGATCCGTTGCGC
This sequence comes from uncultured Planctomycetales bacterium, assembly GCA_937997355.1. Taxonomy (GTDB): domain Bacteria; phylum Planctomycetota; class Planctomycetia; order Isosphaerales; family Isosphaeraceae; genus CALKTZ01. Next base: position 3,926 of record CALKTZ010000191.1, read on the forward strand.
GACAAATACGGGCCGTTCGAGCCGCCTCGCGAGATCCTTCGTGGTGAAGGGGTCTTCCCAATCCCAATCCTGGGGGATGAGCCGCCAGAGATCGGTTCCCCGAGAGAGGGGGGTGGTGCTTTCGATGGTCCCGAGTCGTCGATCGGCCACCGCATATCCCGGATAGCGGCGCCTTGGGATTCGGACCTCCTCGATCGTGGTGGCCAGGATTTCAATCGTCAGATTCGGGTGCGGGAAAATCGTGGCGATCCCCACCAGGTCCTCGAAGACGTCGAAGAGTTCCCAGCGTTTCGGACTGAAACGGGCCGAGAGGACCTTGTTGAATCCCCACCGTCCTTGTCGCACCACCTTCCGACGAATGCCGATCGGCTTGACGATCCGGATGCGGTGATGCGGCAGGAGCTTGGCGAGCTTGCCGCGGAGCGGCCCGAGCGATCCGGACTGAATTTCGATCAGGTCCCCCATCGGATCGACCGCGTCGATCCGATAGCCGCGCACGGAAACCTCCGAGGCTCCCCCGGAGTCGGGGCCATAGCGTTGTTTCAAGACTCGATGCAGCGAGGTCTCCACCGCGATTGCCTTCCATCCATGCGGCCCGGAATTTCGATCGAACGAGGCGACGGCCTCCCGCTCGCGGGATTGGCTTTTTTCAAGCCGGCATACCCGCCCGGGGCCTTACGTTACAACACAGCCTGATTTCCGTCCACAATCCGGCCGGGAGAGTCGTTCGTGTTGCATCGAATCGATCGAGTGGGGGAGGGAAACGGGATTCCGTGCAATCCGAGGAGATCAAAACGCTTACGACCGCTTTCAAGCCATTTTTGAGGTTCCATCTGCTGTTTGTTTGCCGCATGGACTTACATTCGTGACATGCCTGGTAAAGATCGCGGGTTATTCGGCCGACAACCCATGAAAACGGTTGGAACGGCAAGGCTGGGATTGCCTTGAAACGACCGAGCTTGAATAATACGTTGGTGTTACCTCCCGGTCATCCTTTCCCAACCTCGCCCAGGCGCGAGACTCGGATGACCCATTTGACCTTCCCCCAACATCCCCGAACGTTGAAGTCCCCACCCCCTGGGTCCGGGAGTTTTGCATGGCAGTCCGATTCCGGCGGCGTCTCTGGGCCTTGCCGGCCCTATTCGTCCTGATCCTAGGCGTCACGATTCCGGGCTACGGAGCGGACCCGGCCGCGCCGGTTGCCGAGAAAGCGAAAGCTCCCTCCGTCGCGTCGGATTTCTTCGAATCGAAGGTGCGGCCGATCCTGGCGGAATCGTGCCTCAAATGCCACGGGCCGACCAAGCAATCGTCGGGGCTCCGTCTCGATAGCCGCGAGGCGATGCTGAAGGGGGGAGCGAGCGGGCCGGCCCTAGTCCCCGGGAATCCGGATGCGAGCCTCGTGGTTCAGGCGATCCGCTACGAGCACGAAGAGATCAAGATGCCTCCCAAGGGGAAGCTCGCCGACCCGGCCGTCTCGAACCTGACGAAATGGGTTACCGAAGGGGCCTACTGGCCCGAGGTCGGCACCAGGTCGGCCGCCGATGCGCTCGTCGAGGCGGGGAAGCCGCACTGGGCCTTCCAGCCGATTCGGCGTCCGGCGTTGCCGAAGGTTTCCGCCCCGGATTGGATTCGAACCCCGGTCGATTCGTTCACGCTGGCCGGGTTAGAGGCGAACGGACTCAAGCCGTCATCGGCGGCGACCCGACGCGCCCTGATCCGCCGGGTCACGTTCGACCTGATCGGGCTGCCGGCCAGGGCGGGCGAGATCCGGGACTTCGAAAACGACGATCGCCCGGATGCTTACGAGCGGCTCGTCGATCGACTCCTGGCGTCTCCCGAGTATGGCGAGCGCTGGGGACGCCATTGGCTCGACGTCGCCCGCTACGCCGACACCAAGGGCTATGTGTTCACCGAGGAGCGGCGCTATCCGTTCTCCTACACGTATCGCGACTATGTGGTAAGCGCGTTCAACCGAGACCTCCCGTTCGATCAGTTCATCTTGCAGCAGCTCGCCGCCGACCAGCTCCCGCTCGGGAACGACCCGCGACCTCTCGCGGCGATGGGGTTCCTCACGGTGGGGCGTCGTTTTCTCAACGATCAGAATGAAATCATCGACGATCGGATCGACGTGGTGACCCGAGGCTTCCTAGGGCTGACGGTGACCTGCGCCCGCTGCCACGACCACAAGTTCGACCCAATCCCGACGGCCGACTACTACTCGCTCTACGGCATTTTCGCCAGCTCGGT
>CALKTZ010000192.1 GCA_937997355.1 uncultured Planctomycetales bacterium
GATGATATCCGCGCCGAACACGATATCCGGCCGCAGCCGCCGCACCTCGTCGCAGAAGGCGATCGCGTCAGTGCGCGAATGCCGCCGCTTCATCCGCTTCAAAATCATGTCGTCGCCGGCCTGCAACGACAGGTGCAGATGCGGCATCAACCGCTCGTCACTCGCGATGGCATCGAGCAGGTCGCGATCCGCTTCGATGGAATCGATCGACGAGATGCGCAGCCGCCGCAACTCCGGCACATGCTTGAGGATGCGCTTGACCAGCGTGATCCAGGTCGAGCCGCCGCCCGAGATGAAAGAACACACGCCCTTGGAGCGGCCGGCCGGGTCGACCTGGTACGCGGTCGTGTTGTTCTCCATGAACGTGGTGCCGGACGGGGTGGCCAGGTTCACCTGGTAGCTGATCCCGGTCGAGTGATTGAACCAGAACTGCTTGCCCGGGCAGGTCGCCGGGTCGGGGAGGGTGATCGTGACGTTGCCGGTCGCCGAGGTCATGTCGATGACGACGATCGAGGGGCTCGCGGCGGTCAGGGTCGTGCTCGTGCCGTTGATGGTGGTCACGCCGCCGCAGCCGTAAAGATACGCCGGCACGCCGCCCGCGCCGGCCGAGAGCTGCTGGTAGGCGTCGCCCATGGCGAGCCTGGCGGGGGTCGAGCCCGACGACGAATAGATCATGTCCCCGGTGGAGGACATGACCTGCAGCGCGGCGACCGCGGCGTTGAGGTCGGCGATCGGCCTCGACAGCGCCCGCACCTCCGCGTAGTCGGAGGTCGTGAAGTCGGTGTCGTCGGCGTAGCCGCCCAGGATCGACAGGGTGAGGGTGTCGGACGACCGGTTGGTGACGGCGAACGCCCGCATCACCTCGGAATCGGTCCCGTAGCCGGACGCCTTCACGAGGCAGAGCAGGAACGGCGTCGCCGGCATCGAGGCGCCGAGGCCGGTCCCGAGCACGACCGTCGACGAGGAGCCGTGGGTGTACCCCGACCCGGCGATCGCGAGCTTGTAGAGCCCGTCTTTCACGTTATAAAAGGCCACGCCTCAGCCTCCGTGCGCATCCGGCGATTCGGTTCAGATGTCCGGGGACGGCCGCGGGCTCGCCGCGACCGAGACGTCCGCCGGGTCGAGGAAGAACAGGGTCGTCCGCGGGGTCACGCCGCCCCCGGGGTCGTCGGGGATCTCGAGCACCGTCGACTGCCGCAGGAACCGGATCGAGCCGTCCGGGCGGCGGATCCGGCCGAACAGGTCATACGCCCCGCACGCCGCCCCCTCGGGGAGCAGGCCGGCGATGGCGTCGTTCAGCGTCGAGGCGTAGAGCCTCCCGGCGAACCCCGAGGAGTTCACCGTCGCGGCGAGCCGGCGGGCGATCGCCCCGGCGTCGACCGTCGAGCCCGGCGGGACGTGGACGGTCACGCCGACGCGGAGGGAGCACGGCACCGCCCCCTTCACGACGAGGTCGAGGCCGGGGGTCCGCGTCGACCGGCCGTTCAGGAACGACTGGAGGTCCGCGAGCTTGGGCATGGCGGAGACCGCGACCGCGTAGGTACGCCGGGCCGCGCCAATCTCCAGGGAGCCGGCCGGAGTGTCCGTGTCGACGAAGCGGATGACGGCGGTCTGGTATCGCGAATAGGCGGCGTCGGCGGGGGCCGGGGCGTCGGGGGCGTAGGCGTCCCCGGACAGGTCGACGCCGCGGGCGTCCGAGACGACCTCGTAGCCGGGGAGGTCCGGCGCGTCGCCGACGCGGAGGATCTGGGAGACCTCGTAGAAGCCGGGGGCGTCGTCACGCCCCAGCGAGAACTGCCAGATGCCGCCCCGCGAATCCCGGCCGACGAGCGTCGCCTCCTTGGCCAGCACGACCCTGGCGGGGAGCGCCGCGGTCCGGGCGTAGAGGTCGCAGAAGCCGGCCCTGGCGACCGGCAGCGGGCCGCGGAGCGACCGCCGCATCTCGGGATCCCCGGCGCCGATCAGGGAGAGGGCCGCGAGGTCCGCGAACTCGTCCCGGGCCGTCAGCATCGCCAGCACGTTCGCCCGATTCGACCACACCGGGGCCGCGATGCCCGACTGGAGCCGGGCGATCAATTGCGCATTGGTCTCGAGGTCGGCGCCGCCGGCGAAGTCGGTCTCCGCGTACGCGGACGAGAAATAGGGGGGAGGCTGGTCGGGGACGAGGGTCGCCCCCCGCCGGATCATCCCCGCCGACCCCGCCTCCGCGGCCACCAGGGGGAGCGAGAACGCGTAGGTGCCGTCGGGCAGCGGCGTCAGCACCCGGTCCGAGGCCGAGGTGACCTGCGTCGCCGAGACGCGGACGGCGGTCGCGGCGGCGGTCCGGAACGCGACGCCCCCGGAGGAGAAGGTCGCCCCCGCGGCCACCGTCAGCGGGGACCTCGCGGTCACGATCACGGTCGCCGCGCCCGAGGCCGTGCCGCCGGGCCTGCGCGCGACCCGGAAATTGGACAGCACGGCGTCGACCATGGACGGGTCGGCCGAGCCGGGGTCGGACTGGATGTCCAGCAGGCTCTTCGAGTTGTTGACGACGTCGATGACCGACCGGCCGGCCGCCGCCAGGATCGCCGCCAGGTGCAGGACCCGGTCGTGGATCACGCCGCGGCGATAGTCGAGCCCCGGGAAGGCTTCCTGGAGCCGGGCGACGATCTCCGCCTGGATGGACGCCACGCGCGTCGCGTCGAGGGAGAGCAGCGGCGGGGTCGTCTCTTCCATGAGTCGGCGATCTCGGCTACGGGCTGGTCGCGATCGGCACCGGGAGGGTCGCGGATGTCCCCGCCCGGCTCGTCACCCTCACGGCGAGCGTCAGGCGGTCGTCCGTGACGCGCGCGCTCACCAACTCAATCGTAGCCAACCGCTCGTCATTGGGAGTCGACGGCCCGTCCTCGGCGGCCAGGTTCCGGGTGCATTGGCCCGCGGCGAAGGCGAATTGCTGGAAGATGTCGGTGTCCGTGCGGAGCAGCCCCAGGCGCGCGGCGGCCAGGAAGGAGGTCCCCCGGGTCGGCAGGTAGGGCATCGAGCCCCGCTCGGTGAGCCACTCGATCAGGACCCGCTGGGCCAATTTCTGGATCCCGGTGACGGCCAGGCCCGTCCCGCCGTCGGAGAGCGTGAGCCCGGCCGGGGCCGGCGCGCTGCCGCCCGGTGGCTGGAAGGCCGCGACGTCGTAGGTGCGCCCGGGGACCGGCAGGTTCGTCGCCATCAGGACCACCCCCCGAGCTGCCAGCCCGACAGGGCGGACAGCTCCGAATCGAGGACGGCCTCCCGCCCGGCCCCGCACCGGTCGACGGCCATCCTCCGCACGCTCGCCATGAACTCGACGATCGCGTAGCGCCCCGACGCCAGCTCGGGGTATCTCGCGAGGAGCGTCGCGTCGTCGGGCTCGAACCGGCGCCGGGACTGCCCGTCCTCGCCCCACAGGTCGGTCCCGGGGAGATGCCCGTAGGGCCCGCGGGCCGCCCGCTCCGACTGCTCGACTCTGCTCATCATCGATCTCCCTGCGCGGCGGCCACCGCGTCCTGGATGTACCCGAGCGAGCCCCCCAGCAGGACCCCCTCCGGCTCGCCGTGCCCGCGGCGCCGCGCGGCCGCGTGGCAGAGGCAGCGTACCGGCGACGCCATCCGGGCGCGATAGGCCCGCTCCATCGCCCCGACGTGGGCGATCTGGGCCTTGAGGGCGATCAGGTCCCCGACGGTGCCGGGCGAGGCCGGGTCCGAGATCGCCGACGCGTAGTCGTCGTTGAGCCGGTCGCGGTCGAATGGCGCGACCATCCCCCCGAGGTCGGCGGGGTCCCCGCCCCACGAGGACGCGCGGGGGGCCTGCCAGACCCTCGTCCCCTCCCCCGACACCGCCGCCCCGATCTTCGCCGACGAGCCGGCGAGCGCGGCGATGTTGTCCGCGAAGGCGGGGTCGACCCTGGATTTCGAAGAGGCCGCCATAGAACTTCGGCGAGGGGACCGTCTGCTTTAGCTGACGAGGGAATCGCCGCCTCGTGTGTGGTTTTCGGGAACAATCTTCGACTAAGCAGTTGTCGTCTGTATAATCGCGGCATGGACGCTCGTTATCGTCAAAACGCCGGCGCAACCTACTCGCTCAAGTACCACATCGTGTGGTGCCCGAAGTATCGTAGGCCCGTCCTGGTCGATGCCGTCGCCGATCGGCTGCGTGCTCTCCTGGCCGAGAAGTGCGGCGAGCTTGGCGTGGAGATCCGCGCCCTCGAAGTGATGCCCGATCACGTCCACCTTTTCGCGGAGGGCGACCCCACGCGATCCGTGGCCGAGATCGTCAACCGCCTCAAGGGCTACACGTCCCGAGTGCTCCGGGAGGAGTTCCCCCCGCTCCGGTCCCGACTCCCGACCTTGTGGAGCCGGAACTACTACGCCGGGTCGGTGGGGCACGTCTCGGCCGCGACGGTCGAACGCTATACCGCCCGGCAGAAGGGGAAATAAGCCGTGCGCCGGGCATTCAAGTACCGCCTCTGGACGAACGCCAACCAGGATCGAGAACTCTCGATCATGCTGGAGACGCACCGGCGGCTGTACAACGATTGCCTGGCCGAACGGAAGGATCGCTACGAATCCGACAAAGTGGCCGTAAAGTACGCCGAGCAGTCGGCGCGATTCAAGGCGGCCCGGGCGGGCAATCCCTATTACGCCCGGCTCAACTTCTCGTCGGCCCAGGCGACAATGCGGCGGCTCGACAAGGGATTCGTCGCGTTCTTCCGCCGGCTCAAGTCGGGCGAGAAGCCGGGATACCCCCGGTTTCGGGGCCGGGACCGTTATCACTCGATCGAGTTCCCGTCTCACGGCGACGGCGTCCGACTCAAAGGGGACCGGCTCCGCGTTCAGCACGTCGGCGAGATCCGGGTGAAGTTGCATCGCCCGGTCCGGGGGACGGTGAAGATTATCACCCTGAAGCGCGATGCGGATCGGTGGTACGTCGTCCTGTCGTGCGACCTCGGGGATGTGGCGATCCCGCCGAGCGTCAACCCGGCCGTCGGGATCGATGTGGGCCTCAAGTCGTTCCTGAGCAAGTCGGACGGGACGGAGGCCGAGCCCAACCCCCGCTACCTCAAAGATGCCCTGCCCGAACTGCGGCGCAAAGGTCGCTCCGTCGCGCGCAAGCGGAAGGGCGGGAAGAACCGCCGCAAGGCCGTGAAGAAACTGGCCAAGGTTTACGCGAGGGTCAAGAATCTTCGGGCCGAGCACCACCACCAAGTCGCCTCGAAGTTGGTCCGTCGCTACGGGTTCATCGCGGTCGAGAGCCTGAACATCCGCGGGATGCTCGGGAACGATCGGTTGGCTCGCGCGATCAGCGATGTTGCCTGGGGCAACTTCCTGCTGACCCTGAAATCCAAGGCCGAAAGCGCCGGGGTTTCGGTGGTGGAAGTAGATGCGAGGGGCACGACCCAGCAATGCAGCGGGTGCAGCGAGACGGTCCTCAAGGGCTTGTCCGTCCGCCGGCACGACTGTCCTCATTGCGGGTTGTCCCTCGATCGAGACGAGAACGCGGCGCGGAATATCCTCGCTCGCGGGCTCCTGGCCCGGACTGGGCCAGCGGGAGGCAAGGGCCAACCGGCCTTCTCCCGAGAAGCCGTTTGCTGCAGCTGACGGAGTAGTCACCAGAACATCCCCGCGCGTTCGAGCTCGTCGAGCTGGGCCTGGATCCGCCGGGCGCGCTGCGTCACCGCCGGCGCCGAAATCCCCAGCCTCGCCGCGATCTCCTTCTGCGGGGCGGCCGGGACCCCGCGCAGCCCGAGCGACCGCTCCAGGATCACCTGGTCGATCGGGTCGAGGTCGTGGTAGAGGAACTCCGCCAGGTCGTGGCGGGGGTCCGCGGCCCGGACGGCGACCGCGGGGAGCCCCGACTCGTCCCCCTGGAGCCTGGCCTGCCGGCCGATCTGCCCCTCCGCGACCGGGGGCCGGTAGCCCCGCACATAGGCGAGCCGCTTGAGCGAGATCCCGGCGTGGTCGGCGAGCTCCGAGTCGGAGGCTTCCCGCCCCAGGCGATCGGCCAGCTCCGCGCCGGCCGAGTTGACCCTGTTCCGGTCGATCAGGATCTGCTCCGGCACCGAGAGGGTCTTCTCGATCGAGCTCGCGTAACGCCTGAGCCCCTGGAGGTGCGACATCACGTGGGTGCGCAGCGACGCCCGCGACGGGTCGTAGGCGTCGATCG
>CALKTZ010000193.1 GCA_937997355.1 uncultured Planctomycetales bacterium
CGCCTGCCTCTCGATCGGCTTCGATCCGCGCGTCATCGACCCGGCGAAATCGGGCATCCCGATCCAGCCACTGGCGTACCTGGCCTATGTTGCGTCGAATGCGCTGACCGCCATGACCCAATTCCCCGAGATCGATCCCGAACGGGTCGGGATCATCGGCCATTCGTATGGCGGCAAGTGGGCGATGTTCGCCGCCTGCCTCGACGAGCGATTCGCCTGCGGCGTGTGGTCCGATCCCGGCATCGCCTTCGACGAATCGCGACGAAGCGTCAATTACTGGGAGCCCTGGTATCTGGGATGGGATCCCAACCAGAAACGCAAGCCGGGGCTCATCACCGAAACCAACCCCCGGACCGGCGCGTACAAACTGCTCGCGGAGGAGAAGCACGACCTGCACGAATTGCTCGCGCTCATGGCGCCCCGGCCATTCCTGGTTTCCGGGGGCTCGGAAGACGGCCCGGCGCGCTGGCGAGTGCTCAACCATGTCGTCGCCGTCAACAAACTGCTCGGGGTGACCAATGCCGTGGCGATGACCAACCGCCCGTTGCACGATCCCAATCCCGAGTCGAATGCCCAGATCGCTCAATTCCTCGTCGACGTGTTCAAACCTCGGCCGATTTCACCTCGTCCCTGATCGAACCGGCGGCGGTGCTCAACGCGATTCCTGAAACCATCTCCCCCCTGGTATCCCCGGCATTGCGGAGTATCATCGAGTCGTTCCCCTCCAGTATCAGGGTTGTTGCACCTTTTCCGGGAATTCCAGGGATCTTGTGTTATGGACATCCGCAACCGGCTCGCCATCCTCGGCGTCTCGACAATTCTCTCGCTTTCCCTCTCGGCAACTGCGGCGGAGCCGGACACCGAGAATGTTGACTCCTGGAAAAAGACGGCCATCGAGCGCAAGTTTCGCTCGGAGGGGGTGGCCGCCGCCGATGTGAACAAGGATGGCAAGCTCGACGTTCTGGTCGGCGACTTTTGGTATGCGGCTCCTTCCTGGGAGAAGCACGAGATCCGCAAGCCCGGCGACTACGGCGATGGCCTCCACTCTTACAGCGACTGCATGGCGGTCTGGGCCGACGACATCAACAAGGATGGTTGGACAGACCAGATCGTGGTCGGATTCCCCGGCAAGCCGGCCGCCTGGTACGAGAATCCGCAGGGGAAACCGGGGCACTGGACCCGCCATGAAATCTGGCATAGTGCCTGCAACGAGACGCCCCTCTACACCGATCTCCTCGGCGACGGCCATCGCGTGCTCGTGATGGGCTGGCAGCCGAAGGGGCAGGAGAATCAGGGGCAGATGGCCTGGTTCACGCCGGGGTCCGACCCCACGCAGCTCTGGGAGATGCACGCCGTGAGCGAGCCGAGCGCGGCGGGTAAGGAGATCCCCGGGACCTTCAAGTTTTCCCACGGCCTCGGGGTAGGGGACCTCAACGGCGACGGCCGAAAGGACGTCATCTGCACGGCCGGCTGGTGGGAGCAGCCGGAATCCTCGGCCAACGGCAAGGCCGCCTGGAAATTCCACCCCGCCAAGCTCGGGGATGCCGTGGCCGACATGATCCCCTACGACGTCAACGGCGATGGCAAGATGGACGTGATCGCCAGCTCGGCCCACAAATATGGGATCTGGTGGTTCGAGCAGGGAGCCTTGAAAGACGGCTCACCCGAGTTCACCCGGCACGACCTCTTCCCCGAACTTGTCTCGGAGACGCACGCCCTGATCGCCGCCGACATCAACAACGACGGCCTCATCGACCTCGTCACCGGCAAGCGTTACTGGTCGCACGGCAAGAGCGAGCCGGGCTCCGACAGGCCCGCCAACCTCTACTGGTTCAAGGCATCCAGGAGTGCTGACGGCAAGACTTCCTTCGAGCCCCGGCTGATCGATTATCAGAGCGGCGTCGGCACCCAGTTCCAGGTGCTCGACTACAACGGCGACGGAAAACTCGACGTGGTCACATCGAACAAGCAGGGGGTCTTCCTGTTCGAACAGCTCAAGCTCTCGGGCAAATGACATCGAGGAAAGACGCTGAAAACCCGCCTCTCGACGATTTTCGGGGGGCGGGGTTCAGAAGTATTCGTCGTCGAGCGATTCTTGCTTCTTCTTTTTCGAGACCCAGCCGAAGAGTTCCAGCTTCTCGGCGCGGGTGAGGCTCGCCCAGTTCTGCATCTCCTTGATGGCCTGGTCCCAGGGGACGTTCCTCAGCTCTCGATAACGCCCCACGGCCCCGAATTGCCCTTTCCGGACGACGAGATCGACCTCCGCGATCTTCTCGGCGATCTCGCGAGCCAGGCAGGTGTCGGGGAGGTCGCGGTAGATCCCCCGGTCAATCTCGTCCAGTTCCTGCCGCGCCAGCTCCCCCCCATATTTCTGGATCTGATGACGCAGCTTCGTGGGGGAGAGGTATGACCAGGTCAGGCCGCATTTCAAGCAGGCGTTGAACGTCGCGCCAAGGACCACGCCGGCCGCAAAGCCACTCGTGCTGCGAGGATAGAATCCGACCCCGTGATATCCATTCGGATATTCGGAGAACGTCGGCACGAGCGTCCCGAAAACGATCCCCGTCCCGCCGCAATGCGGGCAGGGCTGCCGCTCCGTGGCTTCTTCACCTTCTCGTGTCGGGCCTGTTGGTTCCGGCATGGTCCTGTTCCTCTCCTCGTTTTATGAGCGCATTCGCGTCTTGATGGCGAATATTGCGAAACGATGATGAGGAGTTGACTTGCTCCGAGAATGGAGGTTCGACCGAATCAAACCCGTTTCACGAGGCGCAACAGGTAAATCAGCACGACGGCCCCCACGGTGGCCGTCACCAGGCTGCCGAGGAGTCCCCCCGCGGATAGGCCCAACATCCCAAACAGGGCTCCCCCCAGCAGGGCACCGATCACGCCGACGATCAGGTCGCCAACAAGCCCGAAGCTCCCTCCCTTCATGATCTGTCCCGCCAACCAACCCGCCGCCAGGCCGATGAGCAAAAACCATAAGAAATCCATGACTGAGCAACTCCCAAAAAATCGGAAGGAAGGGGGAAATGGACATATTGCCCCAACGAAGGCAAAAGGGGCAGCCAGATAAGTTTAGCCCGGCAAATGCCGCGTGCCCCAAATTCGGATCAGAGAATCCGTAACTCCGCAGAATTTCGATCGACAAATTTCACCAATTAGCATACAAACGAACACATAAATCACCCGTGCCTACAACCCCCGAAAGAGAGGAAAGCCGCGCACGCGGTCCTATGATTCCCGGGCGATTCGTAAGATCGCAGGGGAGGACAGACTGCTGGGATTCTCCCGGCCTGTCCTCAGGCGAGCAACCGAACCCGCACATCGGCACAAAACAACAACTTCAAGCCACCCGCACGACCCGTCGCATCGACTTGACGGATCAAGGGGATCTGATGTAAGATTGTAGGTTGAAACGACTTATTGCGCATCCATAACGGCATCGAACTCTTCTTTCGCATTCTTCGGGACTTCTCAGGCAATGGAACTGCTTACGGATATTTGGGATAAGACGACCGATGCGTTCACTGCCTTGTCGGAAGGGGTCTCCGAGGGGCTCATTCGGATCTTCGGCAACTCCAACGAGCGGCAAATCCGTCGGATGCGGCCGATCGTGGCCCGGATCAACGAGCTTGAGCCGGCCATGCAGGCGCTCGATGACGCGGCGCTGAAGGCCAAGACCGAGGAATTTCGCGCGCGACGCCAGAAGGGAGAATCGCTCGACGACCTCCTCCCCGAAGCGTTCGCGGCCTGCCGGGAATCGGGCCGACGATTCCTGAAGATGCGGCATTACGACGTCCAGCTCATGGGGGGCATGGTCCTCCATGGGGGGAATATCGCCGAGATGGTGACGGGGGAAGGGAAAACCCTGGTCGCGACCCTCCCCGCCTATCTGAACGCCCTCGACGACCAGGGGGTCCACGTCATCACGGTCAACGATTACCTCGCTCGACGAGACGCCGAGTGGATGAGCCCCCTCTTCCAGGGGCTCGGCATGACGGTCGGAGCCATCCAGTCGGAGATGGACCCCGAGGAACGGCAGGAGATTTACTCCCGAGACATCACCTACGGCACCAACAACGAATTCGGCTTCGATTACCTGCGCGACAACATGAAGCCGACCCGCGAGCTGCAAGCCCAGGGGAACCTGTACTACGCGATCATCGACGAGGTCGACAGCATCCTGATCGACGAGGCGAGGACCCCGCTCATCATCTCGGGTCCCGCCTTCGACGACGTTCGCAAATATGCCGAGGCCGACCGGATCGCCCGGCTCCTCAAGCGCGACGTCCACTTCGAAGTGAAGGAGAAAGAACGGACCTCCCACCTCACCGATGACGGCGTGCGCGAGGCCGAGCGGATCGCCGGGATCGAGAGCTTCTACACCCCCGGCAACATGGAGTGGCCCCACCTCATCGACAACTCGCTCAAGGCCCACCACCTCTACAAGCGAGACCGCGACTATGTCGTCCAGCCCGACGGCGAGATCGTCATCGTCGACGAATTCACCGGCCGGTTGATGACCGGCCGCCAGTGGTCGGATGGCCTCCACCAGGCCGTCGAGGCCAAGGAAAAGGTGAAGATCAAGGAAGAGAATCAGACCCTCGCCACGATCACCTTGCAGAACTTCTTCAAGCTCTACAAGAAGCTCTCGGGGATGACCGGCACCGCCATGACCGAGGCGACCGAGTTCTACAAGGTCTACGGGCTCGACGTCATCGCCATCCCGACCAACCGCGAGCTGACCCGGCAGAACTACGCCGACGTCATCTTCCGGAGCGACCGCGAGAAGATGCAGTCGATCCTCGACGAGATCCGCGAGGTCCACGCGACCGGCCGCCCGATCCTCGTGGGGACGACCTCGATCGAGAAATCGGAAGAAATCTCGGAGCTGCTCAAGCGGCACGGCATCCAGCACCAGGTCCTCAACGCCAAGTATCACGAGCGAGAGGCCGAGATCGTCGCCCAGGCGGGCCGAAGAGGGGCGGTCACCATCGCCACCAATATGGCGGGCCGCGGCACCGACATCATCCTCGGCGGAAACCCCGAGTTCATGGCCTGGGCCGACCTGAAACGGCTCAACGACGAGGATGGCCGCCCTCTCTACCCGACCCGGTTGGAAGTCCCCAAGGAAGTGTGGGAAGAGGCCGTCGGCCGCTATGAGCCGGAGATGAAGGGCGAAGGGCGCGAGGTTGCCGGCGTCGGCGGCCTGCACATCATCGGCACCGAGCGGCACGAGAGCCGTCGGATCGACAACCAGCTCCGGGGACGTTCCGGCCGCCAGGGAGACCCCGGCTCATCCCGGTTCTTCCTCTCGCTCGAAGACGACCTGATGCGCAAGTTCGCCGGCGACTGGGTGGCCGCCGTCCTCACCCGATTGGGGATGCAGGAAGGGGAAGCCATCGAGAGCAAGATGGTCTCCCGACGCATCGAAGGGGCCCAGAAGAAGGTCGAGGAACGTAACTTCGATATCCGCAAAAATCTGCTCGAATACGATGAGGTGATGGACGAACAGCGGAAGCGGGTCTACTCGTTCCGCCAGAAGCTGCTCGACGGCGAGCCTCCCAAGGAACGCATCCTGGAGATGATCGACAGCCAGATCCAGGACGCCACGACTCGCTTCCTGGCCGACGATTACGGCGCGGCGAGCTATGCCGAGTGGATCACCCAGCGCCTCGGGTTCGAGATTCCCCCGAAAGACCTCAAGGGGGCCACGGCCGAGGAAGCCGAGGAGATCGTCCACAACCGGGCCGAGCGGCAGCTCACCGAGGTGATCCGCGAGGCGCTAGAAGAAAACCTCCCCTCCGACGCCGAGCCCTCCGAATGGACCTGGGTGGCCCTGGCCAACTGGGCCAACAAGCGGTTCGAGCTGAATCTCAAGGAGCGTGACCTCAAGAAAGTCGCCCTCTCCGACAACGACGGGGAGGACTACGATCGGCATGTCCTGGCCGACTTCCTCCATGAAAAGGCGATGGAGTCGTTCGGGAAGCTCGACCTGGTCCCCGCCCGCGAGTTCCTCGAACGCAATTTCGGCCGCCGGGCCTTGGCGGATTGGATCGAGCACAAATTCGGGCTTGAAATCGATCCCAAGTCGTGGGAGGGGGTCGAGCGGCCCGAAATCACCCGCCGGATCAAGGAAGAAACGAGAACGCTCTACGCACTCAAGGAAGCGGAGCTTCCGGTTCGTATCGCAGTCACTCGCTATCTCGCCGAGCGTTCGCAAAATCAGATCGCTCCACGCTACGACCGCGAGGGCCTGGCAGCCTGGGCGACCGAGCGATTCCACGCGGTGATTGATCCCGAAGAGCTTCAACCGATGTTGAAGCCGGAGATCGAGGCCTTGCTGCTCAAGTTGGCGCATGAGCGTTATGCCGGCGCCAAACTCGGCGACGAACTGGATCGAAAGTTCCTCGCCGCGTTTCCGGCCCCGTCGCCGAAGGACAAGGTAGCCCCGGCCGTCGATCCGGCCGCCGCGGCCGACCTGGCGAATTGGGCCAATCAAAATTTCGGGCTCGACCTCAGCGCCGCCAAACTCCAGGAACTGGGATCACAGGAAGCCTCGAATCTCCTGCACGATGCCCTGGATGCCAAGCATCGCCCCGAAATGCGTGAGATGGAGAAGGTGGTCCTGCTCCAGATTCTGGATTCGGGCTGGATGGAACACCTGCGGGCCATGGACCACCTCCGCAGCTCGATCGGCCTGCAAGGCTATGCCCAGATCGACCCCAAGGTCGAATACAAACGAGAAGGGATGCGGATCTTCTCCGAAATGTGGACGGCCCTGGCCGACCGCGCCACCGACCTCATTTTCCGGGTCGAGCATTTCGATCCGGAGTTCCTGTCTTACCTTGGCTCTCGTTGGAATCTCGATCGGGCCACCACGATTCACCAATCGGCCGAATCGCAACTCTCCTCGGTCCCCGCCTCGGGGGGAATCCGGCAGCAGCAGGAAGCGGCGATCAACGCCAGTCAGCAGACCGAAAAGAAGAAAGAACCGGTCCGGCATACTGGCAAAAAGGTTGGTCGAAATGATCCTTGCCCCTGCGGATCGGGTAAAAAATTCAAAGCTTGTTGCATGCGCAACCAGACGGATGCCGATCCTTTTTGAAATTACGTGGCGAGAATCCCGTTTCGATACGGTACACGCTCGCCCGTGTTTCTTCGGATCCGGCCTCCTCTCTCTTCCCGCCCGGAACCCATTCCGGGTGGGGATCGTTTCCGCGAACATCTGATCTCGCAAGAAGTTCGGGATTCCGGCCCCTCGCATGCCGATTGGCCTTGGGCCTTGCCAACGTGCCTCACGATCTCCTCTATGCCCTAGGGGATGGCGCGCGAGACTTCGGCCGATCGCGGATTTCCTGACCACTGCGGGCACGGTAGTTGCTATAAAGTATTTTCACCGAGGCCTCGACTTTGCCTCCCACCCGCCCCTTGTCACGGAATTTGACGAGGGAGGTTTTGCACCGCCTGGTCCGGGAAAGGATTCCCCCGAGATGCCCTTCATTTTGAATTTCGTTTACGGCTTGATCCTGGTCGCGATGTCGCCGGTTTTCCTGTACAAGATGGTCCGGTCCGGGAAATATCGCGAGGGATGGCTCGAAAAGTTCTGGGGGAAGGCACCGGTCCGGATCGGCGATCGTCCTTGCCTCTGGTTCCATGCCGTGAGCGTCGGGGAAGTCTTGCTGCTCCGGCCCCTCGTCCGCGAGATGGCTCGGAGACGGCCGGGGTGGGACGTGGTGATCTCGACCACGACTTCCACGGGATTGGCGGTGGCCCGACGGACGTTCCCCGACCTCGTCACCTTCTATGCCCCCCTCGATTTCAGTTGGTCGACCCGCCGGGCCATGGAGCAGATCCGGCCGACGGTGCTGGCACTCGTCGAGTTGGAGCTTTGGCCCAACCTGATCCGGGCCGCCAAGCAGGCCGGTGCCAAGGTGGCGATCATCAATGCCCGGCTGAGCGCCCGCAGCTATCGAGGATATCGACGGCTCAAGGGGCCGCTCGGGACCACGCTGCGTCGAATCGACGCCGTGGCCGCTCAAGATCCCGAATACGCCCGGAGATTTGTCGAGCTGGGGATTCCGGGGGACCGCATCAGCGTCACGGGCTCGGTGAAGTTCGACGGGCTGGAGAGCGATCGAAACAACAAACGAACCCAGGAGCTGCGTCGGGAACTGGGCCTTTCCTCATCCGACCTGGTCTTCGTGGCGGGGAGCACGATGGAAGGGGAGGAGGGGGCCGTCTTGAAGGCGTATCGCGCGGCCCGGCAGCAGCACGCGGGGCTTCGGCTTATCCTGGTCCCCCGCCACGCGGAGCGATTCGACGCGGTGGCAGAATGGATGGAACGCGAAGGGGAGAAAGTCCTGAGACGCAGCCGGATGTCGGGCGAAGCCCTCCCGAGGCATTCGGGTTCCCCCCCCGCAATCCTGATTGACACCCTTGGAGAGCTCGGGGCCGTCTGGGGACTCGCCGACGTGGCCTTCGTGGGAGGCAGCCTGCTCCCCGGTCGCGGGGGACAAAACATGATGGAGCCGGCGGCGTACGGCGCCTCGGTCATCTTCGGCCCCCATACTGCGAACTTCCGCGAGACCGTCGAGCAGCTCCTGGCCCGCAACGGCGCCCGCCAGGTGTCGAGCCCGGATGCTCTCACCCTGGGACTTCTGGAAGACCTCAACGACCCCGAGACGGCCGCGGCCCGCGGCGAGGCGGGCCGTAGGTTCGTGCTGGCGCAAAATGGGGCATCTGGGCGTACTCTCGTGACGCTGGATCGACTCGTCGAGTCCACGAATATCAGGATAAAAAAGACAGGTTGATAACGACTTGTCTTTCATCCTGTAGTAAGTTGAAATGAACAGCCAATGCCGGGGAGCCCGTCGCTCCCGAGGGTCCTGATCTTGACTTGAGACCGGTCGGACTCGGTTAGGCAATCGAATCTCGCAACGAACCTCGAATGGAGAATGTCGATGAGCGACGCAGAGGGAACTCAAGCTCAGCAGGCCCAGCAGACGGAAGTCGTGGTGGATGATTCCGGCACGGTCCCGTCTTACTCGAACTTCTGCCGAGTGACCGCGACCCCGGAAGAAGTCATCCTGGACTTCGGCCTCAACCCGCAGCCGTTCGCCACGGGGCGTCAGGACGTCAAGGCCAATCAGCGGATCGTCATGAACTTCTACACCGCCAAGCGACTCCTGACGGCGATGGGGATGACCATCCAGCGGCATGAAGGCACCTTCGGCTCCATCGAGCTGGATG
>CALKTZ010000194.1 GCA_937997355.1 uncultured Planctomycetales bacterium
CCGTTCTGGCCGCCGTAATATTTATTGATGGCTTCGACGATCGATTCCTTGGCGGCCAGCGCCACCTCGATCTCGCGATTCAGGACGAAGCGGAGCTTGTCGATCGTTTCGAAGTCGAGGGGGTTGTGCATGATGACCCGGATCGTGCCATTCCCTTGGGCTAGGGGCATGACGAAGTTTTCGCGGGCCAGCGATTCGGGGACGAGCTCGATCACGGACGGGGGGATTTCGATCTCGTGGAGGTCGACATATTGCAGGCCGTGCTGCTCGGCCTTGGCTTTCATGATTTCTTCCATATCGGCGTAGCCCAGCTTGGTGAGGGCTTCTTCGATCTGCGCGCCATTCATGCGCTGCGCTTCTTTGAGCTGATCCGGGCCGATGACCCCTCGACGGATCAGAATCTCGGACCAATCCCGACTTTTCGCCATGGTACGACGACTCCCGAGCGAAAGACCGGCGTCGGTTCGGAGCGGGGAGCCATCGCTCACCGGCCCGCGAGACCGCGCCGTGTTCCCAACGATGATTGACTTGAAACCGACGACGAGGAGGAAACGGCCCCAGGCAATGGATCAGGTCCGCCGGCCGGAGACGGGGGGAAGTTCTGCGAAGGGATCACCCATTCGTCGCCATCGAGAAGTCGGATGACAGGAATTAGCAAATTGATGAATTCCCGTAAACTTAACAGACGACCGCGCCGCGAGCAAGCCGCGCCGGGGCCGTTTCCGACGCAATCCTCCCGGCTTCCGTGAATGACCCCCAGAATCGCATCCCCTTGAGATTCAGGTGCGTGCGAATCGCCCAAATCTTGGTATCTTGATTCTGGTTCGTGTCCGACCTTCCGAGACCTCAACCCGCTTCACGGCACCCTCGGCCAAACTTCCAACGCCCTCAACTTGGATGCTTTTCGCATGAGATCCGTTCCCAAATCACTCGGCCGACGTTTCGGCCTCGCAACATCCTTCCTCTTCTGCCTGGCGGCACTCCTCACCCCAACGCTCTCGACGGCCCAGACCGCCCGGGCGGCGGCCCCCGCGCAATCTCCGGGAATTCCGGCACTCACGACGCGCGTGGCCTTCCCGAATTTGACGTTCGAGCGCCCCGTCGCCCTCGCCTACACCGAAGACGGCAGCAACTTACTCTTCGTCGCGGAACAGCACGCCCCGCGGATCTGGTCGTTCCCCAACGAGCGGGAAACCAGCGACAGGCAACTCTTCTTGCAACTCCCGGCACCGATCAATCGCGGGAACGAGGAAGGACTGCTCGGGATCGCGTTCCACCCCAAGTATCGGGAGAACGGCCGGTTCTTCGTCTACTATTCGGCCAACGATCGGGGGACTCGCCACTCGGTCGTTTCCGAGTTCCGGGTTTCCAGGGACAACCCGCGCAAGGCCGACCCTTCGAGCGAGAAGCGGATCTGGGTTTCGGATACCGACCCCTACGAAAATCATAATGGCGGGATGATCGCCTTCGGACCCGACGGCACCCTCTTCATCAGCCTGGGAGACAGCGGGGCCGCCGACGACCCCTTGTTGACCGGCCAGAAGCCCGACGACTGGTTCGGCTCGATCCTGCGGATCGATGTCGAC
>CALKTZ010000195.1 GCA_937997355.1 uncultured Planctomycetales bacterium
CGTATTCGAGCCCGTCCGGGAATCGGGCCTTCAGCTCTTCCATCTTGGCCCGGACCCGATCGCCGACGTCGAGCGCGTTGGTCCCGGGGAGTTGATAGATGCTGAGCCCGACCGTCGGCTTGCCGTCGAATGTGGAGGACTGATTGTAATTCTTCGCCCCGAGCTCAACCTTCGCGACGTCGCGGAGCCGGACGATCCCCGTCGCGGGGTCGCCGCCCCGGTCGTCGCCGACCTTGACGATGATCTGCTCGAACTGCTCCGGCGCGGTCAGCTTGCTCAGGGTATCGATCGGGAACTGAAAATATTGGCCGCGAGGGGCGGGGACCTGGCCGATCTGGCCGAATGGGGCGTCCACGTTCTCGCTGCGGATCGCCCGGGCGACATCCATCGCGGTCATCCCCCGAGCGGCCAGTTGCTGGGGATCGAGCCAGACCCGGATGCTGTAGTCGCGCTGGCCCATGATGTTGATGTCGGAAACCCCGTAGACCCGGAGCAGCTCGTCCTTGACGTTGATCGTGGCGAAATTGCTGAGGAAGATGTCGTCGTAGCGGCCGTCCGACGAGTAGAAGTTGACGATCATCAGCATGTCGGGGGTGCGCTTGCGGATCGTGATCCCCTGGTTCTGCACCTGAGACGGGAGCTGGGGCATCGCCAGGGCGACCCGGTTCTGCACCATCACGAGCGCGGCATTGACGTTGGTGCCGATGTCGAACGTGACCGTCAGGGAGTAGGTGCCGTCGTTCCCCATCTGAGACGACATGTAGAGCATCCCCTCGATGCCGTTGACCTGCTGCTCGATGGGGGCCGCCACGGTGTCCGCGACCACCGGGGCGCTGGCCCCCGGATAGCTGATCGACACCGAGATCCCCGGCGGGGTGATCCTGGGATACTGGGCGACCGGCAGGTAATAGAGGGCGATCCCGCCGATCAGGGTGATCACCACGGAGAGGACCGTCGCGAAGATGGGCCGGTCGATGAAGAAGCGCGAGATCACGGCGATTGCCCCTCTCTCAACGCTGGGGTGATGTGGGCGCGGGGGCGGTGGATTCGGCTGGGGACGTCGCCGGGGCGGCGGACGCTCGCGGGCTCGGGCTCGGCTTCGAAGGCTCGCCGGGCGCGGGGATCGGGAGCGTCTCCCTGGTCCGGGGGGCCGACTTGCCCGGCTCCGCGTCTCCACCCGGCCCCGCGGCGGGGCCGAGGGTCGGCATCGGCACGCGCTCGGACTTCACCTCCATGCGAGGGCGGACCTGCTGGAGCGCGCCGACGACCACCCAATCGTCCGCTTCAAGCCCTTGCTCGATGACGCGCATGCCGTCTTCCTGGAGCGGCCCGGTCGTCACCCGGCGGTACTGCACCTTGTTCTCGGCATCGAGCACATAGACATACTTCAGCCCCTGGTCCGACGACACCGCGCGGTCGATCACCAGCCGGGCGGCATGCGGCCCGCCGATCGGCAGGCGGATACGCACGAACATGCCGGGGGAGAGGAGGCGCTGGCCCCCCCCGGGGCGGGGATTGGGGAAAACCCCCCGCACCAGGATGCTCCCGGTCGTCGGGTTGACCTGGTTGTTGATGAAATTGACGGTCCCCTGCTGCGGAAAGCCTTCCTCTCCTTGGAGGCCCATCAGGACGGGCATGGTCGTGTCGCCGGCCGAGAATTTGATCCGCCCTTCATTTCCCGCGCGGCGGATGCGCAGGAGAGTCGGCTCGTCCATCTCGAAATAGGCATAGACCGGATCGACTGAAACGATCGTCGTCAAAAGGGTTGTATCCTGGTTGACGAGGTTGCCGAGGGTCAGGTAATAGCGGCTCACCTGGCCGTCGATGGGGGCCAGGACCTTGGTGAACTCGACGTTGAGCTTGTAGATTTCCAGGCTCTTCTCGAACGATTGGACGCGGGCCTCGGCCTCCTCGACGGCCGCGTGGTCCTGGTCGAGCTGCTGCTGGCTGATCGAGTTGGGGACCCGGGCGTTGATGCTCTGATCGCGCGCCAGCAAGGTCCGGGCCAGCCGGAGCTGGGCCTGGTACAGGTTGACCTGGGACTGGTAGGAGTCGACCTGAGACTGGTACGGCCTCGGATCGATCTCGAAGAGCAGATCCCCGGTCTTCACGTCGGCCCCTTCCTTGAAGGGCATCTTCGTGAGGTAGCCGGTGACTCGGGGCCGGATGTCGACCGACTGGACCGCGCTGATGCGGCCGGTGAAATCGACATAATCGGTGACTTCGCGCTGGATCGGCCGGCTGACCGGGACGACGATCGATTCCGACGCGCCGACGGCCGGCTTCTTGTTCTGGCACCCGCTAATTCCCGGCAGCAGCCAGGCCGACATCCCGAGGAGAAGCAGACCACGACGCATCTTTGACCTCACGGGTGACGGCGATTGGGCGGGGCGACGCGGCAGGCGTTCGGGCATTGTCGTTCGCACGAGGATCTACTTTTATAGGTAAGCCGATCCGGGGCCGCAAGGCGTGCGCAGGGCGGACGGCCACCCCCCGGGGTGTTGCGATCGCGTGGGGTTGTCGACATCTTCTCAGGACGGAACGCGGAAATTTCCCACGCAACCCTGCACCGCGCGGACGTCGGGAGGGGAAAATCGGAGCCGTTCTGGGAGAAGCCGCCTCGGGATCAGGCCGTCAACGGGCTTGGTCCGGTCGGTTGGCTCCCGACTTCGGCCCTTTGCCCCTGACCCGAATGCCGAACCGCTTCAAAATTGGGTTCGTTCGCGCCATTTCCGCCGGTGGCTTCCATGAATAATGCGTCAGATCCGGTCGAATTGGCTTCGATCGGGGGATTTTGGGGGCGTCGGCCGTCGCCTCGGCCGGATCGGGTCCGATCGGGGGATCGGCCGGTTCGGCTTCCTCGATCTCCTCGATCTCCTCGGCCTCCGCCATCGCCCGCCGCTCGG
>CALKTZ010000196.1 GCA_937997355.1 uncultured Planctomycetales bacterium
GGCATAGGTCTGGTTGATCTGGAAGGTGTTGGTGCGGTCGCTCGGGCACTGGAAGCTCGAAATCTTGGTCGCCGAGACCGTCGAATTCGCGAACATGCCCGCCACCGCGTCGAGCGGATTGGCCGAGGTCACCCCTTCCGCGCCCAGCGAGAAGTTGAAGGAGTTCGCCAGGTTCGCCTGCTCGATGAACGGCAGCATCAGGCTAAACCAGGTGGTGTTCGGGCAGCCGGCGAGGACCTTCGGGAAGTCGTCCCCGGCCTTGCCGGGCCGGGGTCCCCAGATCCGCCCCGGGGGGAGGCTGTTGGAGGTGTCGTGATAGTTGGCGGTCGCCAATCCGAGCTGCTTCAGGTTGTTGGTGCACTGAATGCGGCGGGCCGCCTCGCGCGCCGCCTGCACGGCAGGCAGCAGGAGGGCGATGAGCACCGCGATGATCGCGATCACCACCAAAAGCTCGATCAGCGTGAAACCCTTACGGATCGATCTCATCCAGGAAAACCTTTCGAAAATTCAGAACTCTCGGGAAAAACGAGAGAAAAGGGAAGTACCCCTTGGCCGTCGTTCGGTCAAGGATGCTGATACATCAAAAAAGAAGCATCCGTGCTGCCCGGGCGGGGAGGATTCGGATCGACGTCGAACGGTCACACTCGCCCGTCAATCCGGAGGACACATTTCGGAAGAGGCTGCTCTGCCCGAGGAGATCGCCTCCGCGCGCAGGGGAACCCCGACATCTGTTCGCGCCTGGAACCGACCAATTCCAATCCACGAACGCAGATGCGCAAATCAGAACACATCGAATCAGTTTCACTATTACGAATCATAGCGCAATCGGCAAGGGGGGCAACACCAAACTCGGCGCGGACCGCGCCCGTCCCGCGCGACCCCTCGCGGGAAGAAACGCGTCCACAAGGACTTACGTGCCGACAGCGGCATCCGTTCGGGAAATGCCGCTTGGCGGGTTTCGGGAGATGAGTCGAGGCGGACGGGCCGCCGGGAGCCCGGGGACGGGTGCGCCTCTTGATTCCGGCATCGGGGCATATCCCCGGAGGCGGCCGGGGTTCATTCAATTCAACGGTAGTCGCGCCCGGCGCGGCGGGGGCTCTCCCATTTCCGGCTCGTCGCGAAGACCTTGGCCTGATAGGGCTGGAGGCGGGTCATCAGCTCGCCGTTGTCGATCTTCACCGGCTCGTCGCCATGGAGGAGGACGAACCCGCGTCCCTCCAGATCCAGGGCCTCCAGGCCCCTGACCTCGACGCCGTGGTGCGGGATATTGTCCTCATTCACGAGGGCGATGAGCCAGTCGTCCTTGTGTTGCCGGATCGTCATCCGGACCCCATTCCTGGTCTTCCCTTCGAGGTCGGCGTCGAGGAGCCGGACGGTCGGCCTGGCAATCCCCGACTCGAAGGTGCCGGGGCCTTCGTAGGCGAGCCCGACCAGGAACGGCTCCAGGGCCGACAGCTCGGCGGTCATGGCGAAAATCGACTGCGGGAACCGGCTGTCGTCGACGAATTCCGAGCCCCAGTAGAAGATCCCCCGGGCGCCGTGGACGATGGCGTCCCAGGCCATGAACCGGGTCTGTTCGAAGGTCGGGTAGGCGGGATCGGGGTATTTCCAGGGACGCCCCTTGTGCCAGGAGAACGCCTGGAGCACCATCCAGACCGGCTTGTCGCGCCCCACCAACCGCCAGCGGTCGGTGATCTTGCCGATCGTGCTCAGGTCGGTCGGCCACGATTTCACCGGGTAGAGGTCGCAGCCGGTGGCGTCGATGCGATCCATGTACTGGCGAACATAGAAGGCGTCGCTGTCGGCGGCCTCGTTGATCCAGAAGGGGCGATGCTTCGGGTCGTTATCCCGCACGAACTGGATCGCCTCGTTCATCCGGGGGAGGATCCTGGCGGCCTCCTTGCGGGCGAAGGCCACGGCGTTCGGCCGCTGGAAGGTCCAGTCGTCCCGGGTGATGTTGGCGGTCTCCGCCAGTCCGCTGTAGGCGGTGAAGTTCCAGACGATCTCGTCGGGGCCTTCCCAGACGGCGAGCGCCGGGTGGTCTCGCAGCTCCAGGACGCGCTTCTTGAGGGCGTCGGTCGGGCCGGCGTCGACCGGCAAGGAGACCCAGCCGAAAAGCCCCGCCTCCTTGCAACGGTCGAGGTCGGCCTTGTCTCGGCAACGGACCAGGTTGATCCCCGAGGCGGCCAGTTCCTTCAGGGCTTCGTCGCGAGGGGGCAGGGTGTAATAGCCGATCGGGAAGCGGCCCCCTTGCTCGTCGTTGAACACGAACCTGGGGGCCTCCCCGGCGAAAGCCGCCGAGATGCCCCACAGGACGACGACCAACCCCGGAATCACCCCTCGGCGAAGTCCCCGGTGCGGAGCGAGGGGGGCGAACCGGGATAACGGTCGAAATGCAGCCATGTCAACTCCTCCGGGAAGCTCACGATTCCGGGACATACGGTTCCCTGGGGGCGGGATTCACCTCGGGGGTCCCCAGGGCCTGGATGATGGCGATTTCCGACTCCGCGGCGGCAACCCCTTCGGCGGTGTCGAAGACTTCCAGGGACGTCTCGGCCAGGTAAGACCCGTCGGGGGGGATGGTGGCGACCCGGCCTCGCGCCTTCTCGAACGGGCGGGGGTTGGGGAAGTTGGTGCCGGGCTCCAGGCCGGTGACGTAGCCGTCTTTCAGGCCGCCGGTATTCTTCCAGAGGGTGAAGGCCGGGAGCTGGAGGTTATTGAACCGCAGCGCGACCCCCTTGTCCCCGGCCTGGTTGCGGAGCAAGGCGAGGGTCTGGTTGTTGTCGGCCGATCGGGCGTGCAGCTCGTAGAAGTAGCATTGCTCCTGGAAGCCGGGGGTCGGGCCTCCGTAGAGGTCGTGCGTGGCGAGGTCCTTCTGGGCATGGGCGTCGCGCGGGGTGAGCACCC
>CALKTZ010000197.1 GCA_937997355.1 uncultured Planctomycetales bacterium
ACCACGGTCGTCTTCTACGGCGACAAGTCGAACTGGTGGGCCTGCTATGCCTTCTGGGCCTTCAAGCTCTTCGGCCACAAGGATTGCCGCATCCTCAACGGCGGCCGGAAGTTCTGGATGGATCAGAAGCGCCCGACGACTACCGAGGAGCCGAAGTTCCCGGCCGCCAACTACAAGGTGACCGAGAGCCTGGAAGAGAAGATCCGCATCTTCCGAGACGCCGTGCTCGGCCACGTCAAGAGCGGCCTGCCTCTGCTCGACGTGCGGAGCCCCAAGGAGTTCACCGGCGAGATGCTCCACATGGAAGATTATCCCCAGGAAGGCGCCCTCCGCGGCGGACACATCCCCGGCGCGAAGAATGTCCCCTGGGCGCGTGCGGTCCGCGAAGACGGCACCTTCAAGTCGGTCGAGGAGTTGAAGGAAATCTACGAGAAGGAAATCGGCCTGAAGTCGACCGACGACGTCGTCGCCTACTGCCGCATCGGCGAGCGATCGAGCCTCACCTGGTTCGTGCTCACGTACCTGCTCGGCTATCCCAGGGTCCGCAACTACGACGGCTCCTGGACCGAGTGGGGGAACCTGGTCCGGATGCCGATCGCGCAGGGGGCCTGAGCCGTACGGCGGGCGGGAGCGAATTGAATCGGCCGGGCCGGGGTTTCTTCTTCCCGCCCCGGTCGTTTCTTCAGTCCGTCCGCCCGCTCCGAGTAAACTGATTTGACGACGGCCGACCGGGAGATGCCGCATGACCCCCGCCTTGAATTCGATCATCAGCGAGCTGAAAGACGCCGATAAACAGGAGCGGATCGACCTCCTGATCGACTTCGCCAAGAGCCTCCCCGCGCTCCCCGAACGGCTCGTCGCCCACAAGGACGCCTCGCATCGCGTCGAGGAATGCCAGTCGCCGGTCTATCTCTTCGTCGAGATCGAGGACGGCAAAGCACATTATTACGCCGACGCCCCGGTCGAGGCACCGACGGTCCGAGGATTCGTCTCGCTCCTCATCGAAGGGCTCAACGGCGCGACGGTCGAGCAGGTGCTGGGCACCCCCAACGACCTGGTCGAGATCTGCGGGCTTCGCGAGATCCTGGGCATGCTGCGAGTCCGCGGCCTCCACGGCGTGCTGCGCCGTCTCAAGGCGGAAACCGTGAAAGCCACGGGCAACAGCCCCTCGGGAACCGCGTCCGCCAACTCCTGATGGAATCCCACCCCGAAACTCAGCCAATCGGAGCCTGGAATATGCCCAACCAAGATACCCTCGTGGACGCCTTGAAGACGGTCAAGGACCCGGAGCTCGGCGTCAACGTGGTTGATCTGGGCCTCGTCTATACGATCGAGACCGTTGAAGACCAGGTGAACGTCGAAATGACCCTGACCTCCCCCGCCTGTCCGGCCGGTCCGGAAATCCTGCGAGGCGCGGTCGCGGCCCTGGAGAAACTGGAGGGGGTGAGCAAGGCGAACGTCAAGCTCGTCATGTCTCCCCCCTGGTCCCCCGAGAAGATGACCGACGCCGCCAGGGACGAACTGGGGATGTTCTGAACCCGGCGGCGCAAAGGAGTCATGGAATGACCACGTTCGCGACGAAACGAGAGATCCCCGCCGGCCCCCGCGCCGTCTTCGACGCCTTTCAGGACCCGGCCCGGCTCGCGAGATGGTGGGGGCCGAACGCATTCACGAACACCTTCGAAATCTTCGAGTTCCGGCCGGGGGGCCGATGGGTCTTTTCCATGCACGGCCCCGACGGAAAGACGTACCCCAATGAGTCCAGATTCGAGGCGATCGAACCGGACAGCAAGATCGTCATCCGGCATCTCTCCCAGCCTCATTTCCAGCTCACCATCATCCTGCAAGAGCAAGCCGGGGGAACACTCCTATCCTGGGAGCAGGCATTCGACGACGATTCGGTGGCGAATGCCATCCGCCACATTGTCGAGCCCGCGAACGAGCAGAATCTCGACCGCCTCGGCGCCGAAGTTCAATCGGGCGCTTCATCCGCATCCTGACGGACGGTCCATCCTCGGCGACAGTCCTGACAAAATCTCGAGGAGTCCCGAGGTGGATTCTCCGGCTCCTGGACATGCCCATGCTGGCCGACGATAATCCTCGATACTCAGGAAGATTCGGGCCGATCCGTTGACGATCGGATTGATCGATCCGGCTCGCGGAACTCCCTGAGGGATCGGGAGTCTCCATGCAGATCGGATATGTCAGCGACGAGCGCTACGTGGGCCTGGCCGATGTGGTGATGGAGTTCGAGGGGGAAGCCGGCTCATTCGAAACCCGGTCGCGGGCGACCGGATCGGTCCATGCGGATCTTCCCCCCGGCCGTTATCTCGTCACGCTCCAGAAGCCCGGATTCGGCTCCAAGAGCGTTTCCATCGACGTCGCGCCGGGGCGTCCGTTGCACCAGTTCCGGCTCTTGAAGGATGGGCTCCTCGGCTATGCCTGGCCGAAAACGGTGAAATCCGGGGACCGGTCCGAATTCCGGGTCCACTCGGTCGAGCCCTACAAGTTGAGCCTCTGGCGTTACGGCCTGGAGAAGATACTCGTCCGAACCCTCGGCTGGTTCGACGAGCACGGCCCCCGCGCCACGATGCAGATCACCCCGGACGGCGACTATTCGCAAACCGGCGTCGAGTGGAATCGGTTCGGCTACGCCAATCCGCATCACAAGCAATTCGTGGAGGCCCCGGAGTGGTCGGGGCTCTACTACTTCCGCGCGGAGACGGCCGCCGGCGCCGACTTCTCCTTCCCCTGGATCGTCGCCCCCGCCAGGCCGACCGCGAAGATCGCCGTGCTGGCCTCGGACATCACCTGGAACGCCTACAACAGCTTCGGCGGGCGGAGCAATTACATCAATCCGGACGAGCTGCCGCCGCGCTGGCGGCAGCGGCAGCGGGATTATGGCGA
>CALKTZ010000198.1 GCA_937997355.1 uncultured Planctomycetales bacterium
AGGCCGCCGTGAAGTAGCCGCTGGTCAGGTCGAACGGGGTGGCGCTGCTGATCGTCGCAGGAGTCCCATTCGCATTGTAAGCCACATTGGGACTCGAGACCACTCCATTCACGTAACCGCTGGGTATAAAACCTATTGTGTCCAGGGCATAGAAATTATCCCAGTTGAATCCGGCATAGCCGTTGTTGATGAGTACGCCACTGTTATTCGAATTGATGTCATCGAAGGTGAGGAGCGTGCTGGCCTGGGTTGCGGGAGCAAGAAGCGCCAGGAGGGCGAGCGCGTAGAGGGGGTGAAACTTCATCGGCGAAGCTCCATGGTTGAAAGGCTGGGGTTGGGTCTCATAAAATCATGCATAAACTACGTGGTTCATGCATGAAGTTCAAATCATCATGCGAAATGTGCGTTGAGTCAATTGATTCGAATTCTTATTGAATGATATGTGGTAAAAAAGAAGCAAAACAGGGCTTGTTCGTGGTTTTTGTGACTCATGCGGTGATGGGTTCGCAAAATTTCACGCATTTTCCGCGGTCCTGGCCGACCTTTCCTGCGAGACAGCCCTTCCGAAGACAGCCCATCCACCAAGCGGCCGATTCCGCACAATTCTCGAAGGCTGCGACGGGTGCCGTCCCCTGATTCGACCTTCCACGAGTGTCGGAGCGCTCTTGAAGGGGCCTGCTGGGAGGGATGGGCGGCGAGCCGATCAGACCACTCCGGCGAAGCGGTGGACCGGGACCGGGCGGGACGGGGAGAAGCATTGCAGGGCCTCCGTGAGGACCTGGATCTCATCCCCGGCGATCTCCAAAACCCCTTGATCGACGACGGCTTGCAGGGGCGCGGGGCCGATGTGGACGCGTGCGTTGATCACGAGCGTCGCGATCGATACGGAGTCATCGGCTTCCCCCCGCCATGACGGCTCCCCGAACGTCGTCGTCAGGTTGCCGACCAGATTCTTTTCGTTCGTGCCGAGATGAATCTTGAGATGGGCGATTTCCGCCTGCCGCCGGAGGAATTCCTCGCGAAACGTGGCCATCATCTTCTCGCAGAAGGATCGCCAATCGGTCTCGTGATTTGCCCGGAGTTGATAGGAGGCGTTGAGCCAGCCGAGCGCGGCTTCTCCTTCGGCGTAGATGTCGTAGTCCACCTCGGCGATGGTCCGGCCCGCGTCGTCGTCGCCGGTGACCAGGTCCAGCCAGGCGTCGAGGCCGGTCCCTTCCTTGGCGGAAATGGACAACACCCGCGCCTGGGGGAACTGTCGCCGGAGCGCGTTCTCGATCGCGGCCTGTCGCTCCGGGGAGAGCAAATCCGCCTTGTTGACGGCGATGACGTCGGCCTCTTCGAGCTGCTTGACGTAAATGTACAGGACGTTCTCCGGGAACGTATTCCGATCGGCCGGAGACGGCGGCGGATCGACGAGGAAGCGGACGCGATCCGGGTCGACGAGCACCGTGAGGGGGGCGAGCCGATAACGATCGGTGTGGATCGCCTTGATCGGCTGCGCGACGGTCGCCGAGAGGTCGGTGCAGCTCCCGACCGGCTCGCCGATGAGGATATCGGGCCGGCAGTCGTTGAGGAGGCGGTCCATGGAGCCGACGAGGTCGTCGAAGAGGCAGCAGAAACAGCCGCCGCTGACCTCCCGCACGGCCGCGTTCCGATCCTTGCTCCGTTCCTGAAGGACGAGCGTGTCCACGAGGTTGGGGGCCTGATCGTTGGTGATCAGGCCGACGCACCGGCCTTTCGCGACGAGACGCTCGGTCGCTTTGGCCAGGAGGGTGGTTTTGCCGGCACCCAGGAAGCCGCCGACGAGGATCACCAGGGGTTTATCCATTTCAGTGCATCCTGAGCGTGGGAATGGCCGCGTCGAGATCGTGATTCGCGAGGATCGTTCTTTCCCTCATTCGGACGAATTCGGAAATCGCAGGAGATGGAGGTAGAGCCCCGCCCCGAGCACGGCGCCGACGATCGGGGCGACGATGTAGACCGTGAGGAAGCCGGTGCTCCGGGGACCCGGCAGGGCGATCGATCCCCAGCCGGCCAGGGCCGCGAAGAGCCTCGGCCCGAAATCGCGCGCGGGGTTGAAGCAGGCCTGCGTCAGCGGCGCGATGAACGAGATGAGGGCCGCGACCGTGAGCCCGATCATCACCGGGGCCAGCGAGGCGTTCGGCGCGCCGGGATTTCGCTCGTCGGTGACCGCGAAGACGACGAGGGCCAGGATCAGCGTTCCCAGCACTTCGGCGAGGAACGCGGCCGGTTCGGAGACCAGCGCGTTCAGGCGCGAATGGGCGTCGACCGAATACTCCCCGGCCGCGTTGGAGAGGGGGCCGGGGCTGGGGAAATACTCGCCGTAGCACATCGCCGTGATCTCGCTCCCCGGCTCGCCGCGCACGACCTTCTTCTCCTGCTCCCTCAGCGCGAGATAGGGGTTGAACAGGACGTACAGGGTTGCGGCGGCGAGGAACGCGCCGAGCGTTTGAGAGGCCACGTACGGCGGCACCGTCGGCCACGACACGCGACCCCAGACGGCGAAGGCGATGGTGATCGCCGGGTTGATGTGCGCCCCGCTCACGGCCCCGACGGAGTAGATCGCCAGCATGATCGCGATCCCCCAGATGATCGCCACCTGCCAGAGCCCGCTCTGGGCCCCCGTGAGGACCGACGCATGCACTGCGCCGCAACCGAACAGGATCAGGATGTAGGTTCCCACCAACTCGGCCACACAGCGACGCATCAGGGAGGGTTGCGGAGGATTCATGCGTTTCCTTGTCGTCTCTTTCGCCGAGCACTCGGCTCTCGCCGCGGGGATTTCGACCTGTCGTTGAGTTCGGATCGTTGCCGATCATTTTGTGGTCTGGCAATTGCGAGATCAAGCAATTAGGCAACCCTCGAAATTCCATTTGAGAAGGGCTCTTCGACGAGGTCTTGTCTGCTCGCGACTTCGGCAATAGGATCTGGCCGGATGTTCAATGATTCCAGGTCCAATCGGAAAGGATACCGATGACGTATCGCGCGCAAGGCTCGTTCGATGTGAAGCTCACCCCGCAACCCGCGACCGAAGGGGTGGGCGACGCGGGGATCGGCAGGATGGCGATCGACAAGCGATTTCACGGCGATCTCGAGGCGGCCAGCAAGGGGGAGATGCTTGCCTATCGCACGAGCACCGAGGGGTCGGCCGGTTACGTGGCGATGGAACGGGTGACCGGGACGCTTGAAGGGCGTCGGGGGAGCTTCACCTTGCAGCACTTCGGGATCATGACGCGGGGGACGCCCGACCTGGCCATCACGGTCGTCCCGGATTCCGGCACCGAGGAACTTGAGGGACTCTCGGGCAAAATGACCATCAAGATCGAAGAGAAGAAGCATTTTTATGACTTCGAGTACGCCCTGCCGGACAAGGGTTAAGGGAAAATTCGTTCCGAATGTGACAGGGGATTGGGCGGGCTCGACGATTGAACTGCGCCGACATCCCCCCTAAGATTCGGGGAAGTCGGCCTCGGATTGGAATTGAGTGCCTTCCCCCCCCTCCCCGGAGCGATCTCCCCATGACAGGCCCCACCACGCGAAGGGAATTCATGCGAGACACGTCGATCACGGCCGCCGGACTCGCCGCCCTGGCCTCGGCGCTGCCGGACGCAATCGCGACCGCCGCCGAGCCGGGGAAGATTCCCTATCTGTGCGTCACCTGCGGCATTCAGTTCACGGAATCGACGAGCCCCCCCGAGCATTGCCCGGTCTGCGAGGATGAACGGCAGTACGTCCCCCCCGAAGGGCAGATGTGGACGACGCTGGACCAGATGCGGGCCAAATTCAAGAACACGATCAAGGAGGAAGAAGCCCACCTCCATTCGATCAATCCCGAGCCGAAGCTCAACATCGGCCAGCGCGCCTTCCTGATCCAGACTCCGGAAGGGAATGTCCTGTGGGATTGCGTCGGCCTGATCGACGACCCCACGATCGCGCGCATCAAGGAGCTCGGCGGGATCGCCGAGATCGCGATCTCT
>CALKTZ010000199.1 GCA_937997355.1 uncultured Planctomycetales bacterium
TGTAGAGCTTGAGCTTCTGCATCAGGGTCAGGCCGGCGTTCTTGGGCTCCTCCAGGCGGGTTAGGATGGCCCACATCGCGGCGACCTCCAGGGTGTGCGGCGCCAGCCGCTTGCCGCGCACCTTCCGGCTGTTGTAGTCCTTCTCATAGATCTTGACCTCGTCCGAAAGCCGGGTGACGTAAGGGACGTCGATCTTGACGGTCCGGTCCCGCAGGGCCTCCATGAACTCGTTCGACTGGAGCTTCTTGTACTCCGGCTCGTTGGTGTGGCCGATGATCACCTCGTCGATATCGGTCTGGGCGAACTTCTTGGGCTTGATCTTGTGTTCCTGGCTGGCCCCGAGGAGGTCGTACAGGAATGCCACGTCGAGCTTGAGGACCTCGATGAACTCGATCACGCCGCGATTGGCGATGTTGAATTCGCCGTCGAAGTTGAACGCCCGAGGGTCGCTCTCGGTCCCGTATTCGGCGATCTTCCGGTAGTTGATATCGCCCGTCAGCTCGGTGGCGTCCTGGTTCTTCTCATCCTTGGGCTGGAACGTGCCGATGCCGACGCGATCCTGCTCGGAGAGGATCAGGCGGCGGACCCGGACATCCTCGACGACCCTCGACCAGTCTCCGCCGTAGCGATGCATCCGCTCGTTGTACATCTGCCGGCAGAAGGGGCAGAGTTCCTTCTCGACCGAGATCGGATAGCTCTCGGGATTGAGCTTCGGATTCAGCGACGAGATCACGAACGCGCGATCCTCGCGAGGGATGAGGTGCAGGGGCTCCTCGTGCATCGGGCAATCGGCGAAGATCGGCTCTTCATCGAGGCCGGTCTCTTTCCAGCCGAAGGTGTAGATGGCCCCCTCGTCGGTCAGGGAGTAGCGTTCCAGCCCCTTCTTCACCAGGCGGGCCAGGGTACTCTTGGAACTCCCCACCGGCCCGTGCAGCAGCAACACCCGGCGCTCGGTCCCGTAGCCGTTGGCCGCGCTCTTCAGGATATTGACGAACATGTTCAGCGTTCGTTCGAGCCCGAAGATGGCGTCCTGGCCGTCGTTGTCCGGATCGTCGAAGAACTTGTAGCGGATCGCCTTCTCTTTGTTGACGACGGTCTCCTCGACCCCGTAACTCAAGATCATGTCATACATGCGCTGATAGGCGGTGCGCGTGATCCGGGGGGTTTCCCGGACGATCTCGAGGTAGTCGGTGAATGTACCCGTCCAGTGCTTTTTCTGGTAGTCGGCCTTGTTCTGGCGACTGGAGATCAGGTTGATCAGATCCGAGCCTGTGGACATGGCGAGCGATCCCTCCTGAATGCGGCGACTTCGAACGTGGGTCCGGAGTTTCTGCTCGAAGCAAGGGCGGCGAGGCTATTGGTTGATTCGTTAGAGGTCTGTCGGTCTTATGTTTCCTGCCACCTGGTTCCACGGAGTGCGCGCAGGCCGCGCGCACTGCGAAAGAATCCTCAAATATCTGAAAATGAGGTTAGACCAAATTGTCAAAAACGAGGTTAGACCAAATTGTCAACGGATGAAGGACGAGGGGTTCGACGGAGCGAGTCGGGGTTCATCGGGCCGTCCGGCGGCCGGGTCTGTCAAAAGTCCGCAGGAACGGACGAAGTGGTGCTCGGTCCCCACGGTGAATTCGATGCAAGAGCCGGAAGTCCGATTCCTATCGAACACCAGCCAGTGTCCTCATTACAACCCCCCCCTTGCTCGGCTGTCAAGCGAAGCAGTGTTGTAACCTGATGAAACCTTACGCCAATCTTCAAAGAATGGAAGACGACTTCCCCAACATTCGCGAGCACGTCCTCCGCGAGAAACGGTGCCAAGCTCGCCCGCCGAAAGATCGGAAACGCCATCATCGTTGATGGGAAGATCGCGTTAGCAAATTCTAGCGCCGGCGGGGGCGACGGCAACCTCCGTCGCGTCGATGCCCTCACGATGGCTCCCGAGATCGAGTCCTTTCCGCCTTCAGGGGATCGCGGCCTCGGCGACCCGATCCCGAGAAGCCGGAGCGGATTCCGGCTCGAACACGCTCCCGACCGGCAGGGCGGAACGCGCAACCTCGATCAACGCGGCAACTCCCAGGAGGGCAACGGGGAGTGTCGCATAATGGGAGTAACTATCGGCGGCGGCCAGCACCCAGGTTTGTGCCGGGAGCAAAAGCACGATCGCATAGGGGATGGCCCCGACGATCCCCGCGGCGATCCCCGTCCCGGCCAGGATCGCGACGATGCGCCCCCCCTCGGCGTCGATCAGCCGAAACCATCCTCGAAAAATCCCTCGGATCGTCCCTCGGCTCCACGCCACGACACCCACGACCCCCGCGAAGACGAGCCCCAGGGCCTGGAGATCGGCCAATCCGGTCCCGAGTTGCCAGCGTAACGCGCCCCCCGCGCGGGTCGACAGGAACCAGTCGGGCAGATGGTCGAGGAGCAGGAGCGCGAACGTGGCCGTGTAGCGTGCGGGCAACATGCAGAGGCATGCCAGCGTTGCCGCCGGCACCAGCTCGATCGCGTGCGAGAGCCGTTCCTCGCGATCCAGGCCCGTCCCATCGACGAATTCCGCGTCGCGCAGCTCGGCGAGTACCCAGGAGAAGAGCAACGCATCGCAGATCAGCATCAGGATCGGGATGAAGATCGCTTCCAGGGTAAAACTCTCTCTCCGGGGTAAATCAACGCTCCCCAGGATGCGGCAGAT
>CALKTZ010000200.1 GCA_937997355.1 uncultured Planctomycetales bacterium
TCAAGCTCAAGGACTATTCGGTGACCCTGTCGCCGGGGAGCCCCAACGTCGTCGTCGTGCGGTCGAGCCCGGTCGACGCCAAGGACCATGCCACCAAGGAGGAGGAGCTGAAGGCGCGCGAGGACCAGGCATTCTCGATGGTCAAGGCGGCGCTCGACACCATGGGGGGGGTCGACAAGTTCATCAGGAAGGGGGACGTGGTCGTCATCAAGCCCAACGTCGCCTTCGACAAGAACCCCGACCTGGCCGCCACCACCCAGCCCGACACGGTCTCCGCCGTGGTCAAGCTCTGCCTCGGGTCGGGGGCCCGCAAGGTGATCGTCGCCGACAACCCGATCAACAACCCCGAGAGCTGCTTCTTCAAGACCAAGGTCGGCGACGCCGCCGTGCGCGCCGGCGCCGAATTGATGCTCCCGCAGGACAGCTACTTCGAGCAGCTCTACGTCGGCGGCGAGACGATCACCGGCACCTGGCGCATGTTCTACCGCCCGTTCCGCGAGGCGACCAAGGTCATCGGCATCTCGCCGGTCAAGGACCATAATCTTTGCAAGGCGACCGTCACCATGAAGAACTGGTACGGGCTGCTCGGCAACCCCCGCAACCAGTTCCACCAGAACATCCATGGCATCATCTCCGACTTCGCCTTGATGATGAAGCCGACCCTCGTGATCGCCGACGGCCGCAAGCTCCTGATGCGGAACGGCCCCACCGGCGGCAGCCTGAACGACGTCAAGAAGGGGGACACGATGGTCGTCGGCCTCGACCACACGGCCGTCGACAGCTGGTGCGTCACCAAGCTCCTGGAGAAGAACCGGCACGAGATCATCTACCTCGACAAGGTCATCAAGCGCGGCCTCGGCAACGACTGGCGGCCCCAATGGACGCAGGAGATCACGGTATAACGGAGCGGAGCAGGGGGGACGGGCCGATCATGAGTGAAGGTCTTTGGATCGACGATCTCAGACGGAAGCATGAATTCGGCCCGTCATTTGGAGAGCCATTCCCACTGGAAGTGATTCACGAGGGAGTTCGATATACGATCTTGACTCCGGACATCCTCCCCGATCCGGAGCGATTGCAAATTCGGTCGACGGTCAGGTCGGACCAATTCTTCGTCATGATCGCCCAGCACACCCTCGCGGATAAGGCCAACCCCTACGAGCGAGGGATTCTACTGGTGGCCAAATGTGTCGGCGAACGGACCTATGCGGTCCACGTCTGGCACGAGCTCTTCGCGCCGACGCTCGGATTGCTTGGCCTGGACCAACCGACGCCTCCCTACGGGAAATGGGGCAATTCTGACGCCGACGATGAGCAACAGGCCGATTGAATTTCCCTCGCTGAGTTTGGGCAAGTTACCGAGGAGCAATATCCCATGGCGACGGTGAGCGTGAGCACCGAGCACATCGAGATCACGCCCGGCGTCTGCGGCGGCAAGCCGCGAATCGCCGGGCACCGGATCACCGTGCAGGATATCGTCATCTGGCATGAGCAGATGGGGATGGATCCCAACGAGATCGTCGCGACCTATCCGACGATGACCCTGGCCGACGTCCACGCGGCGCTCGCCTATTATCACGATCACCGCGACGAGATCGAGGAGCGAATCAAGGCCGACGACGCATTCGTGGCCGAGATGCGGGCGAAGGCCCCCCCCTCCCGGCTCCAGCAAATCCTGGCGGGACGCGATGTCCAAGACCATCAAGTTCCATCTCGATGAAAACTGCGATCCCCGGATCGCGACGGCCTTGCGGCGTCGTGGTCTCGATGTGACAACCACTCCGGAAGCGGGACTTCTCCATACGGCGGACGAACAGCAAGTCGATCACGCGGTCGCGGAAGGCCGGGTTATTTTCACCCGAGATGCCGATTTCCTGCGGATCGATGCTTCGGGGAGAGACCACAACGGCATCGTATATTGCCATCCGAAGAGCCACTCGCTCGGAGAAATCATTCGTCGATTGATCCTCATCTGGGAAATTTACGAGCCGGAAGAGATGAGAAATCGGGTTGAGTATCTCTAGCGACGGTGCGATTGAATAGGCGTGAAAGGCGGTTCCATGGCGACGGTGAGCGTGAGCACCGAGCACATCGAGATCACACCCGGCGTCTGCGGCGGCAAGCCGAGGATCGCCGGGCACCGGATCAAGGTCCAGCACGTCGCGCTCTGGCACGAGCGATTGCGGATGAGCCCCGAGGCGATCGTCGAGGAATATCCGCAACTCAGCCTCGCCGACGTCCATGCGGCCCTGGTCTATTATTATGACCATCGCGACGAAATTGACGCCGATATCCGGGAGGGAGAAGAGTTCGCGGACCGGCTTCGGGCAGGGGCACCCTCGATCTTTGAAAAGGCGGAGATGATGAATACCCCGGTCGATCCGCTTCCACCTGGATGAGCACGGCTCGAATACCCTGGCACTCCGATGTGGAAATTCTACTTGACCATAACGGGCTGGTTCATCGCCGTGGTCCTTCTGTGGATGCCTGGTTTTGGCAGTATCGCGATCCCGCATACCAATTATGAGTGGTTGAGTTATGGTGTGTTCGGATATTACGCAATCGAAACGAAGGATGATCGGATCCTCTTCGAAGGTGTGCGGCCCATCCCGTTGACGTTGACCATTGCCGCGACACTCGGACTGAGTTTCTTCACCGGCCGCGACCTCAAACGCTGTTCCGGGCTTGGGGGAAAGTCTGTCGCGGTGCTTCATCGCAATCTCGACGTAACCCTGTCGACTGATTGAGACCTGGAAGATTACCCGGATCAACGCGAGGATGATCGCGATGCCCGCCGATGTTCGGAAGCCCTATTGGGTGGATGATGCGTGTCCCAAGCATGAGGCATATCGCTACGGTGAATCGGAGGCCAGACGCCAGGCCCTGAAGGTCGGCGACCAAACTTTGGACTTGTTGGTTCCTCAATATCTCCCGGATTTCGAGGTGAAGCTTGCTCGGCTTTCCGACGGCTTCCTGTTCATCATCGGCGAGGAAATTTTGGATGAAGATCAGGAGGAATATGGCGAGGAGATCTGCGGAATCGCGATCGTCGCGAAGAGATGCGCCGAGGACGTGTCGACGTACTGGACGCTGATTGCACATACTATCTATCCCGAAACACTCGACTTTCTGGATGACGCGAAACCCGCCATCGTGTAAATTCGAACATTGATTCCTGGCCGAGTGAACCGACGTGGCCCCCGCCGGAGGCAGAGAGACCCATGGTTAAGATCCGACGAGCCTATGAAGTCCTCGCCCTCGGGCTCTTCCTCTTCTTCCTGCTGATCACCGACCTGCGCTACCTCAAGGGGTGGCCGGTGTCGCTGTTCCTGGAGGCGACGCCGCTGGTGGCGGTCGCCACGGCGCTCACCACCCACACGATCTATCGTAACCTCGTGTGGGGCCTCGTCGTCATCGCCGTGACGATGATGGTGGGGCGCGTCTGGTGCAACTGGATGTGCCCGTTCGGCATCCTCCACCACCTGTTCGGCTGGACCGGCAATCGCCGCAACACC
>CALKTZ010000201.1 GCA_937997355.1 uncultured Planctomycetales bacterium
ACGATCAAACTCGCGTTTTTCATATTCTCGGAAACATGTGTTTCCTCTGGTTCGTCGGCAGGGAGATGGAATCCCTCTACGGGGGACGAGATTTTCTCGCGTTCTATCTGGCCGCGGCCATTATCAGCACCTTCGTTTGGGTAATCTGCCATTCATTTCGACCGGAGGATCGAAACGATCACATGATCGGAGCCTCCGGCGCAGTCATGGCCGTCGTGGTGCTCTATGCACTCTACTATCCACAACGTCAGATCCTACTCTTCTTCATCCTCCCGCTCCCCATGTGGGTCCTGGTGGCGATTTACCTGTTCTTCCCCTTCCTGAATCGTGGAGGAGGAGACATCGCCGTCGAATCCCATCTCGCGGGGGCCGGCTTCGCGGTGATTTTCAAACACTTCGACCTGCGATGGTCGCGACTCGGCTCGAAACGACTGTTCTCGAAACCTCGCCTGCGAATCTTCTCACCCATCCCTCATGAGAAGCCAAGGGCCCGGACCCTGAGCCCGACCTATTCGACGACTCCGGGAGCGGCCGCATCCAAGACGACGTCGTCGCCGATCGTCCCCGAAGAGCAACTCAATGCGCAACTGGATGAGGTCCTGGCGAAGATCGCGAGAGAAGGTCGCGAAGGGCTGACCGAGGAAGAGAACTGGGTCCTCCTCGAAGCGAGTCGACGCGCTCGCATCAAGCGGAGCGATCGATCTTGATGGGCCACTCAAGAGGTCAAGCGACGAAGATCCGCGACGCGACGCCTGCGGATCTCGCGGCCATCGTCGAATTCAACCGACGACTCGCTATTGAAACCGAGGGTAAATCGCTGAACGAAACCACCCTCGCCCGAGGTGTGGCCGAGGCGCTCGGCGACCAATCCGGCCGAATCCGTTACTGGATCGCCGAAGCCGAGGAGCCGGCTCGTCCCGTCGGCCAGGCGGGAGTGACGCGCGAATGGAGCGATTGGCGCAACGGCTGGATCTGGTGGTTGCAGAGCGTCTATGTCGATGCCGATTATCGAGGTCAAGGAGTGTTCCGGGCGATTTTCGAGGAGATCCGTCGAGAAGCCCAAGCCCAGCCCGATGTCGTCGGGCTGCGTCTCTATGTCGAGGACGGCAATCATCGGGCGCAAAGAACCTATGGAGCCTTGGGACTGAACGTCGCCGGTTATCATGTGCTGGAACAACTCTGGATCGAACGATCTCAGGATTCCTGAACTCCGCCGGTGAATCCTCACCTCATGTTTCGTCCCGTGGCGGTTGTGGAACGAAGGTCGAATGGCTCAGATCGGCCCATCGTTCGACGAGCCTGGCCGTCGCCCCGGAATCGATGGCCTGGGCTGCCATCCGCACGGCATCTCGAAGTCTGGTCTGCACACCAACCGTCCATATCGCGGCGGCGGCGTTGGCCAGCACGATCCGCCGCACCGGGCCGTTCTCGCCGAGGAACATCTGACGAAGCTTGAGAGCACTCTCGTCGGGAGACGAGACCCGAAGTTCCCGGGCATGCACCGGTTCCAGTCCGAAGTCGGAGGGATTCCAGACCTCCATCCGCATCCGAGATTTCTCCACGATCCGGACGTGTGTCGGACCGTCGAGGGTCACTTCGTCAAGTCCGTCGCTGCCGGTGACGATCACCGCTCGCCGAAGATGAGGCATCCCCAAAAAAGCTCCGGCCATCAATTCCGCGAGGGCCTGGCGGGGAACCCCCACGAGTTGATAACCGGGACTCGCGGGGTTGCAAAGCGGACCGACGAGATTGAACACCGTTCGGAAAGGGAGCTGCTGGCGAATCGAGGCAACAACTTTAAGGCCGGGGTGATACCGAGGCGCGTAGAGAAAGGCGAGGCCAAGTTCCCGAAGGCACTGACGCTGAACTTCGGAATCGACGTCAACGGCCACTCCGAGCGCCGCGAGAACATCCGAACTGCCCGAGTTCCCGGAGGCGGCGCGATTCCCATGCTTGACGATTGGGATCCCGCAACTTGCCGCGACGATTGATGCCGCGGTCGACACGTTGACCGTCTCGGCCCCGTCTCCTCCCGACCCGCATGTATCAAGCAAGGTCTCGGATGTATGTTCCCCCGACCAGGGAATCATTCTCTTCCGGATCGCGCGAACGGCCCCGAGTAACTCGTTCGGGCATTCCCCTTTCATGTGGAGCGCGGTCAGGAACGCGGCTGTCAGCGTGTCGGTCGACTCCCCGGCGAGAATCTGATCCGATGCCCGCTCCGCATGCTCGGCCGAAAGCGATTGACCGGCCGCCAGACGTTCCACGGCCTCTCTGAGCGGATTGAGCATGGAAATCAAGGGATCCGAACCGAGTAACGCTGGACCTCGCCGTTCTGGGTCAGTCGATCGAACTCGATCATAAGAGGTGTGTTGTCGTTTCGACCGTTGAGCAGCTTGACGGCCTGCTCCGCGGAACTGATCTCTTCACCGCCGATCGTGGAGATGACATCTTTCGGCTGACAGATCTTGAAAAGTGGACTGTCCGGAACCACGCTCACAATCACCGCTCCCATCGCTTGTTCAGGAAGCGATAGGTCCTTTAAAAGCTTGGTGTCGAGGGTGGACAATTCGAGCCCCATCGCGAAGGTCGTGCCCGTCGCAGGACGGTCCGGTCGTCGAATCAGTTCATTCGAATTCGCGGGGCGTTCGTTCTGCGGGGGCTGTTGCGGCATGGTCCGATCGCGGTCGCCGACTGTCACTTTCAGATGAATTTCCCGACGATCGCGCCAAACGGCCAGATCGGCCGCTTCCCCGATGGGGGCCATGGAGACGGTATTGATCAGGTGGTTGAGATCCTGAATCTCAACTCCGCCGAAGCGAAGAATCACGTCTCCACTTCGAAGGCCTCCATTCGCCGCGGGTGTCAGGGGATGGACAACCTCGACCCAGGCCCCTCGGGGCCGGTCGAGCCCTAGATCGATCGCTTCCTTCTGACGATAAACCGGGTGCAGCTCAACTCCCAACGCTCCACGGGTCACACGGCCCCGGGCGATCAGCTCGTTCATGATCCATCGGGCGAGATTGATGGGGATGCTGAAACCAACCCCTTCGCTCCCACCTCCCTCCGAGGCGATCGAATTGTTGATACCGATCACCTCCCCTTTCATGTTGACCAGCGGCCCCCCCGAATTGCCCGGATTGATCGCGGCGTCGGTCTGGAAGAAGTCCTGATTGTGGATATCCTTCAGCTCCTCCATGTGACGCCCGCGAGCGCTGATGATTCCCTGGCTGACCGACTGCATCAATCCGAACGGACTCCCCAGGGCCAATACCCAACTTCCCACGACGACCTTATCGCTATTACCCATCCGGGATGCGGGGAGATCGGTCCGGTCGAGCTTGAGGACGGCGATGTCGGCCTCGGGATCGCTCCAGACCTTGTCGGGCAAGATCGTTCGACCGTCATGCAGACGGATCTGGATCTTGTCGGGTTCGGTCCCTTCGACCACATGCTGGTTCGTGAGCACGAAAAGGCCGGAGGATCGATCGCTCCGAACGATTACCCCCGAACC
>CALKTZ010000202.1 GCA_937997355.1 uncultured Planctomycetales bacterium
CGAAATCTGGACCGCAATGCTCGCCTTCGGCCCGGTCGTCGGCTGGCTGGGCAATCCCGGCTGGTGGCGCGAGACCCTGCCCCGATTGGCCCACTATTACACGATCAGCAGCAATCGCCGGGGAGTATTGCCCGACATCCAGATCCTTTATGCCGGGCAGCTCTACGAGTTCAGCCTCCCCTGGGAGAATGGCTGGGTGCTGATCGGGATCACGGTTCCGGTCGCGATCTTGCTGGCCTCGTTCGTGGGATTGGTCTGGGGCGTCCGGCAGATCGGGAAGGATCGGCTCCCCCTCTATTTCCTGGTCCACCTGGCGACGCTCCCCGTTCTCCGGATGTTCCCGACCCCCGCGCACGACGGCGTCCGCCTCCTCCTCCCCACCTTCTTCTTCCTGAGCGCCTTCGCCGGCTGGGGGATCGTCGCGCTGGCCGACCGGATCGCCCGATCCGCCCCCGCGCGCCGCACGACCGCGCTCGGCGTGCTCTCGCTGATCGTGGTGGGCTCGGCGGCATTCCAGACATACCGCATTCATCCTTATGAATTGTCGTACTACAACGAGTGGATCGGCGGGACCCGAGGCGCCTGGAACCATGGCTACGAGATGAGCTACTGGTTCGACGCCTTCGACGACAAGGTGCTGGCCGACCTGAATCGTTTGCTGCCGCCGGATGCCACGATCGACTTCCTCAACGAGATGACCCAATCGACCATGGTCTTCTCCGAGCATCAGAGTCTGGGGCACCTCCGCCCCGACCTCCATCTCGGTTCCAGCGAGGCCAAGGCGTTCCCGTTCGTCTGGCTCCTGTCGCAAGATTCCAAGGCGACGGCCTTCACCCGGCTCCTGTACGCCATGAAGCCGTGGTACGCCTCGACGCCGAAGCAGCTCGACGGCCTGCGCGTGGTGACGGTCGCCGATCCGACGGCGGTAGCCCGCGCCTGGGCGCTTCAACTCTTCCTCGATGCTCCCGATTTATCCACCGCTCCTCCTCCCGCCGCGCCAAGCTGGGTGCGCGATTTCGCCCCCCCGCTGGCCCGCCTTTGGGGGGACGGGCTGACCAAGTCGGCGAGGCCGACCATCAACCCCGAGACCTTGCGCTGGGCGAGGGAGAACCCCGAATCTCTTAAGATCGCGGCGCAAGAACTCATGACCAATCCGAAGCCGAGCACGGACACCCCCGCCTACCGGCTCATGAAGCTGCTGGAACCGAACTATGACACGGACAAACCGAAGGGACGGCTCCCCCGCTTGCGGTTCCTGCTCAGCATCCGTCCGCGGACGCTCCTCGAAGCGGTCCGGATGATCATCGACCATCCCGACGAGCTGACGGCGATCATGACCCGTTACCCTTACACCGATCCCGGCACGGTCGGCGGCTATCTCGACCGGAACCTCGCCGAAACCGATTGAAGATCGACTTTGTCGTTTGCGGGAAGCTGGGCGCTTGGCTGTGAGCAATTGTGTTCACAATGCGCCGCGTCTCGTCGGGCTGGACCGGGCCAGGGGGCGAGGATCGCTTATTTTCCACTTCGAAAATGGCAATCCGCGGCATTTTGCGGGGCCTCGCATTGCCAGGCATGTCGTTTGCTCCATGTTTGATCATTCTTCAGCCCGAGCGCTTGACATCCATCTTGAGGCCCCGGCTGTGATCGACAACTTCGCTTCCGACCGATGATCTCAAGCTTTCCTTCGGTTCGCGGCCATTCGTGCCGAGCCTGTATTCCCTCGCGGATTTCTGGCACGGATTGCGTCGGCCTTGCGCGCGGCATGAGGCCGAATCATCGTGTCTCCCGTGAGCATTTCCGCCCAAGGATCTTCGCTTCGAATGTCGCGGCCTTGCCGCGAGGGTGCCCTCTCGATCCGATTGGCCGTCCCACTGCCTCATCACATTGAAACAATGTGATGTCATTACATATTGTTTTCCGCCCGTGAGGAGTTCGAAATGTTTCGGAGCTTCAGACAGATCCTGCGCGCCCACGGTTTCGGGGTAACCACTCGCCCGAAGCGAACGTTTCGGCCTTCTC
Source organism: uncultured Planctomycetales bacterium (assembly GCA_937997355.1). Taxonomy (GTDB): domain Bacteria; phylum Planctomycetota; class Planctomycetia; order Isosphaerales; family Isosphaeraceae; genus CALKTZ01. The sequence goes on from CALKTZ010000202.1 coordinate 2,023, forward strand.
TCGGAACCTCGGCCTCGGGGCTGGAGGACCGGCAACTCCTCTCGACGTTGGTCGCGAAGAACCACGCGACGGTCACCGCACCCCCGCCACAACTTTCGGGGCTCAACCATTCTCCGCTCGGGCTCTACGTCATCGGGCGTTATCAATCGATCCTGCTGCGCACTCCCACGGCGGAGGAAACCCAGCGCGCGGTGAATGCGCTGCGGAATGGCCTTTCGAAGGGGGAATTCCAGAACCGGATGCTCCGCTCGCCGGAGCGGCAACAACTGCTGGCGAGCCTGGGCGTGAATTTACACGGCAGCCCGCGGGCATTCGTGAATTCGCTCTACGCCAACATCCTCAAGGATAACAATCCGAGCCCGCAGGCGCAGAGGCAATGGATTCGTGAAATTCGGCGAGGCGGGAACAGGAGTCTCATCGCCCAGCAGTTCCTGACCGTCTCGATTTCGGCCGGGATTACTCCAACGCCTACGCCGACACCGAC
>CALKTZ010000203.1 GCA_937997355.1 uncultured Planctomycetales bacterium
AAGAAGCCCGACTTTCCCGCCAGCCTCGACCTCGACAATCCGCAAGCGAAATCCCTCATCGCCGAGATCGTCAAGCGGGGGACCATGGTCGACCCGACCCTCGTGGTCTTCCGCAACATGCTCCTGCTGAACGACCTCCCGGAAATCCACGACCATCCCGACAACCGGCCGGTCCCGGGCCGGTTGCGCCGCTTCTGGAAACAGGACGCCGTGCGGATCAACGTGCGGCCCGATACCCTCGGCCGGCGTCGGGCGGAGCTTGCGAAGTATCAGGAGCTGACCGGCATCCTCCACCGCGCGGGAGTTCCGCTGCTCGCGGGGACCGACGCCCCCGAGCCCTTCTGCCCGCCGGGGTTCTCGCTCCATCAAGAGTTGGAGCTGCTCGTCGAGGCGGGGCTCTCGCCGGCCGAGGCGATCCGCTGCGCCACGTTGAACAATGCGAGGTCGCTCGGGCAAGAGGCCCAACTGGGGACGATCGAGCCCGGCAAGGTCGCCGACCTGATCCTGCTCGACGCCAACCCCCTGGAGCGTATTCAGAATACGCGCACGATTTCCAGGGTCTTTCGGGGGGGCATCGCGGTCGATCCGGCCCAGATCCTCAAGCTCGTGCCCAGGGAATAAGAGCCGGGGTATCCCTCGCGCTTTGGTGAGATCGTTCAAGGCAAGACGCGTTGCCCGACGGCCGTGTTCAGGTCGAGCATGGCCCGGCGGTGGCGCACCAGGGCATCGCGGTATTGCCGGACGGCGTCGTTGTACTGGCGTTGGGCTTCGAGGTACTCCAGGGCGTTGGCCTCGCCCCCCTGGAAGCGGCGGAAGGCCGCATCGCGGACCCTGCGCGACGCCGGGAGGATCTCCTTCTCGATCTCCAGTTCCCCGTCTCGGCTCAGCTCGAATTCCCGGGCCGCTTCCTCTGCCTCGTTGGCGACCTGGCGTTCGATCGAGGCCAGCTCGATCCGGGTTTGCACCGCGTTGGATTTCGCCCTTGCGATGTTCCCCTGATTGCGGTTGAAGACCGGAAGGGGCACCGTCATGCCGACCGCCCACGACGTTGGGCTCTTGAGCCCGAACGGCCGGTTGTCCTGGTAGGTGAACGGTTGGGCGAGGAGATAGACATCCGAGTAACGCTCGGCGTGGGCGAGCTTCACGTCGGCATCGGCGCGGGCCACCCCCAGGCGGAAGGCATTCAGGTCGGGCCTCGACGTGAGGGCCGCCTTGACCAACTCGTCCATCGGCATGGGGAGTTCGGTCGCGTCCCGGAGCCTGGCGCGAACCTTCAGCGAGTCCACCTCGGCGCGAGGGACGTTCAGGATGACGCCGAGGGTTCGCGTCGTGCGGCCGAGGGCCTGGGTCGCCTCGCGCACCTGGAACTGCGCCTGCTCCATCTGGGCCTGGAGGGCGTCGGTCGTCGCCTCGGTGATCTGCCCTTTCTTCAAGAGCTCCAGATTCAGATTCAAGAGCTTGGTGATCCCGTCGGCATAGGCCCGGCTGTACCGGAGGGTCTCCTCGGCGGCGGCAACGTCGACATAGGCGGTGTAGAGGTTGTCGATTTGCAGGCGCACCGCGTCCTGGAATTGCGCCTCGGTCACCCGCTTCGCCTGGATGGCCGCCTTCGTTCGGGCCTGTCGCTTCCGGCTCACATCCAGCGGATACGTGACGTTGACGTCGTACTGCGTCGGCCCTCCCGGGCTCTGGCGGCTGAATCGACCGTAGGGGACGAACTGGGTGTCGGCATACAGGGCGGGATTGGCCCGCAGGCTCGCCGTCAGGATGTCCGCATCGGCATGGTTGATCTCATGCCGAAGCGCCAGGAGATTGAGGTTCTGCTGGACGAGCCGCTCGATGGCCTGATCGAGCGTCAATCCCTGGGGGTGGCCAATCTCGTCGGTCCCTCCGGGGAGGGCAAGCTCGCCGTAGCGGGGGACATTCGCGGGCTCCAGCACTTCGGGCCGGAACCGCGGCGCGGGCTCTCGGGTCGACATCGACGTGCCCCCGGGGCTCAAGGCACCCACCGGAGCACGGCTCACCGACGGCCCCGCCCGCCCGCCGAGCGGCCGGTCCTGCGAACCCGGGGTGGCGTCGAACGACGAGATCCCGGCCGATCCGATCGGCCCGCCGAGCCGTCCCGAGGCATCGGGGAGTCCGGGCGGCCCCTCGACATCGACGGTCGGCCCCTGGCCGAAGCTCGATCGACCCGTCGCGTGAAACATCGCTCCGGCGACGAGCAGGGCAAAAAACGCGTCGGTTCTTCGTTTCATGCCCCGAATGACTCCCGCGACTGCCCTATTGTTGATCATCGACCTCGCGGGCCGCACCTTCTCCAAGGTCCGGCTCGCTCGCTTATGGCGATTATCGGCCCCCGCATGCCTCGCCGTTGAGTCAATCCGGGGCGACGGGCCGGTTAGAGCGGTTCCGGCGTCGCGTGGGCGGAGGCCCCGGAGGAGGCGGTGACGTGGTCCTCGTACATCTGGGCGAAGAGCAACGCACCCACGGAGACCACCTTCTCCCCCGCGCGGAGCCCCGATTCGATCACCGCCCGGTCGTCGGTCTCCTGGATGACGGAAACCTGCCGGCGCTCGAATTTCGTGGGGTCCCTGGCGGTCTCGACGAAAACCTGGGGGTGTCCGCTCCCCATGATCAGGGCGGTCCGAGGGACGACCACGCGCCCCTCGACGGGAGGGATTTCGAGCATCCCGCGCACCAGCATGTCCGACTTCAGCTTGCCGTCGGGGTTGGGGATCGACGTGCGGACCCGGACCGCATGGGTCGAAGGATCGACTCAGTTCGAAATGTACTCGACCTTGCCGCGAACCTTGTAATTGAGGAACGGGAACTGGATCTCCCAATCCTGCCCGAGTTTCACCAGGTCCAGGTCGCTTTCGAAAACGTTCCCCCAGACCCAGAGCCGGTCCAGCGGAGCGATGACGAGGAGCGTGTCGTTCTCGTCGTAGAGATTGCCGACGGCGACGTCGCGCGTGATCACCAGGCCGTCGGCCGTCGAGCGGAGCGTCAGCCGGGCCTTCTGCGAGCCCGATTCCTTCTCCACGTCCTCAACCTCCTGCGGGGTGAGGCCGTAGACGAACAGCTTGTCGCGGCTCACCTCGTACTCGCGGCGATTCTTCATCTCGTTGTTCTTCGTCTCGTCGTAGAGCTGCTGCGAGACGGTCTTGGTCTTGAGCAAGGACTCGCGGATCTCCAGCAGCTTCTTGTCGTAGAGCCACTGAATCCGCTCGATCTCATAAGTGCTCTTCGCCTCGGCCAGCTCCGTGCTGAAGAGGTCGATCAGCGGATCTCCCTTCTTCACCGACTGGCCGACCGTGGCATGCACCTGGTCGACCCGCCCCTTGAACATCGGGCGGACCTTGGTGAGCGTGTCGGACACGTAGTCGGTCGTGCCGAGGAGCTCCAGGCGGATCGGCCTCGTCTGCGGCTTCGCCTCGACGGTCGCGGGCAATCCGGTGAGCGAGGACGACGAGCGC
>CALKTZ010000204.1 GCA_937997355.1 uncultured Planctomycetales bacterium
CGAGGTGAAGAAGCGCTTGAGAGGCTCGATTCGTTCTTTCAGGTCGTCCAGGCGAGGATCGGTCTGCGTGATCTTGAAGGTTTGATCGAGCAACTGGAGGGTGGGGGCGAGTTCTCGACGTTTTCGCTCGGTCAAGATCCTCCGGAACAACGTCCAGACATCGGCTTCGGCGCGGAAAAGCTCGCGCCGTTCCCCCTGCCGATGGACCTTGTGGACCACTCCCCACGATTGCAGTTCCCGGAGATTCATGCTGACATTCCCCCGAGAAACCCGCAACCATCGCCGCAAGTCATCGGCAGTCCATGCTTCCGAGGTGATGTAGAGGAGAGCAAACAACTCTCCCATGGTTGCATTAATCCCCCAGGCGCGGGCCATCATCCCCCAATGTTCCACGAACCGGCGAATGACTTCTTCAGTGATCGGTGCCGGTTGTGCATGTTCCTCATGATCGATTTCCGTCGGCTTTTCCATATCATTTGCCTGCCGCACAAGTATGCGTCATGATAATACCAACGGTGCCGGCTCACGACGGATCGTTTCGATCAAGTCGAAGCCAATCCCTCATTTCGGCAGCGGAATTCTGCGTCGTACTCTTGCTCGGAATCCGTGTCGATCCGGCCCTGCTAACAATCCAAGAGATCGACTTTTAACGATCGAGAATCCGGATCTCGATCCGGTCCGTCGATCTGCACCTATGCCTTCTAGCCAAACCGTAGCATTTCAAGGATAATAAAGAAAGTTGAGAGGGTGCTTGGGGGTTCGCCTCCAATCGCCGCGGCGCCCAAGGGACCACTCTATCGAGTATCTTGTTGGACGTTCAACATTTGCGTCCTTTTTTCTCTGAGGAGCCACTTCCATGCCGGAAACCGTCGTGCATTTCCAAATTCGGATGCCACCAGTTCTCCACGAGCAATTGGCAAGCTGGGCAAAAGAAGACAAGGCGTCACTCAACGCCTTGATCGTGGGGATTCTTGAGAAGGCCATCGAGACTCACGACAAAAGTAAGGCGTAAATTTCTCGGTTCGGTCGACGGGCATGCCACTCGATCAGTTCTCTCGTCTCCAGCGAATGCGCGAGAAATTCTCCTTGAGTCTCTCCGTCCCTCCTGAAATCGCCGAAAGGTTCCACAGAATTTGTCCCAATGGCCCTTGAGTCGAGCCGCATCCTACGGTATGCTCCATGGGCCGATTCCCCGATAGCTCAATCGGTAGAGCGAGCGGCTGTTAACCGCTAGGTTCAAGGTTCGAGTCCTTGTCGGGGAGCTGATTGAGAGAGCGATTGCCAGTTCAGTAAAGATTCCTGGATTCAGTGCTCTTGAGGCTCTTCCAAAGCTGGCTCAAAGTCGAATGCTCCCACGTCGATAGAATCGACGTGGGAGCATTCTTCGTTTACCGACCTTCCTGAATTGCACATTCCAAACGAGTTCCTTCCCTTCGGTATCGCGTCCGGCTCGACAATTAGGCTTCCGACATCAGGATGATCATCGAATGCGAGCGCACCGAGTACGGTTCTAGGACTGATATGACGGGACCTTGATCGGGATCGAGGAAGTCTTCCGGCGTGGGAAGCGCGGTATCAACGACCCGACGCCAGGCTCGCCCGGAGGGGGACGCGGGGATCTTGAAGGTCAGATCCTGATAGAAGGCGTTCATCGCGACGTAAAAATCTCGATCGATCACGCCCGGCCGGTCGCAACGACGGCCATCGAGCGCAAAAGCAATCGACCGGCTGTTCGCGGAGAAGTCCGGATAGGCGGGGTCCACGCCATGCCAGAGGATTTCCGGCGGCAATCCGTCGGCACCGCCTCGGAAGAACGTGCGACGACGCAGGACCGGATGTGCTTTTCGCAACGCGATCATGCTGCGCATGAACCGGAGGAATCCGGCATGAGTCTCCGAGAGGTTCCAATCCACCCAGCTCGTTGTGTTGTCCTGACAGTAGGCGTTGTTATTCCCCCCCTGGGTTCGGAGGAACTCGTCTCCCCCCAGGATCATGGGAACCCCCTGCGAGACGAGCAGGGTCGCCATCAGGTTTCGAGCCTGCCTTTGACGAAGCTTCAGGATATTCGGGTCGGTCGAAGTCCCTTCCTGGCCACAGTTCCAGCTGCAATTGTCGTTGTGCCCGTCGTTGTTCCCCTCGCCATTGGCTTCATTGTGCTTCTGGTTGTAAGAGACAAGGTCGTAAAGCGTGAAGCCATCGTGACAGCAGATGAAATTGACGGAATGGAGGGGGCCTCGATCCCCGTACAGATCGTCACTGCCGCAAATTCGAGTCGCTAACGCGGAGATCAATCCGGGGTCACCGCGCCAGAATCTCCGGACGTCATCGCGATAGTGCCCATTCCAATCGGACCACCTCCCTTTTCCGGGGAAGGTCCCTACTTGATAGAGGCCGGCCGCATCCCACGGCTCGGCGATGAGCTTTACGTCTCTCAGGAGCGAGTCTTCCGAGATTTGCTCGATGACCGGCGGATCGGCCAGGACCTTGCCGGATCGATCTCGCCCCATGATGGAAGCGAGGTCGAAGCGGAAGCCGTCGATATCCGCCTCGGAAACCCAGGTCCTCAGGCTGCTGAGCACGAATTGCCGCACCACGGGATGATTGGTGTTCATCGTGTTGCCGCAGCCGGTGAAATTCAAATACCGGCCCTGTTCATCGAGGATGTAGTAGAGGGCATTGTCCAGACCTCGAAGATGGTAGGTTTGTCCGTTCTCGCCCCCCTCGGCGGTGTGGTTGAAGACGACGTCGAGATACACCTCGATGCCGTGTTTGTGGAACTGATCGACCAGTTCGCAGAATTCGATCCAGGGGCCGGTCCGCTCGACATCGACGGCATAGGCGGCCTTAGGTGCGCCGAATGCGAGCGGATTGTATCCCCAGAAATTGCGCAACTTTTCGCCCGTGAGAGGATTCACGAACGGGCAGTCATCCTCGTCGAACTCGTCAACCGGCAAGAGTTCAACCGCCGTGATCCCCAGCTCCTTCAAATAATTCACCTTCTCGGCGAGGCCTCTGTACGTCCCCGGATAACGCACCCCGGATGAAGGATCGACGGTATAGCCTCGGACGTGAAGCTCATAAATGATGGTGTCTTCGAGCGGTGTGCGAGGCCGAATCGCACGCTCGCTATTGAAGATCGGAGAGATCAAGAGCGAGCTGCGTGGCAGGCTCCCCCGCTGACCCCAGTGGCGGCCGCAAGAGAGCGCCCGAGTCATCGGATCGTGCAGGATCGTGCTCGGATCGTAGAGATGTCCCGAGCCGCGAGGGCCGTCGACGCGATAACCGTATGCGAACGATTCGGGGAGGCCGTCGATTCGCAAGTGCCAATGATCGCCCGTGCGGTTGAGGAGGGGATGAAGCGGGATCTCGACCTCAATGTTCGCGTTGCACGGCTCCATCAAGACGAGGTTGACCGCCGTGCCATGGCGACAGATCAGCGAGAAATTGATCCCCTCCGGGGTGACGCTCGAACCGAGCGGTAACGGACTCCCCCGCCAGATCACGAGCGGATGTTCGCGGAACCAGTATTCCGAATGGCTGAGCGGCTTCGGTGACACGGTACTGAGTTCCATGACCAACATCCGTTCGATTGAAGTCGCCTGAGATCGGCCTGTAAGGTTCTGCTGATTCGAGCTGAGCTCGATCAAGGGTTTTCCTCGACCCCCCGGGCCGTCTCGTTCGCGATATAATTGACTACCTCTTTCAAATCGCCGGTTCGTTCGAAGACCTCGCGTTGTCGACGCGCGCCGGTCCCGCGCTCAAAGGTTTGCCGAATCAATGCGCTCAGCTCGTCCCATTCGCCATCCGCTTGCAGGGTCGGTTGCAGGAAGGTAAGCAGCGAACTCACCATCGAAGGGCCGGGAGAGTCCGTCTTCGAGACAGTATCGGCCGAATCCCCCTCGATCCCGTAGCGGGCCGCTTGAAATTTACTGGCGTGGATCAATTCAGGTCGCATGTCGGGCTCGGGCTCACCTCGGACATATTGGGCGTGGCAGGTCTTCGCCAGTGCCCGGCACAGGCCGGCGATCATGACAGCTTCGTCGATCGTCATGCAGACATCGGCAATTCGAAATTCAATCGTTTCGAAGTGCATCGAGGGACGAATGTCCCAGTAAATTTTTGAAGCATCTTCGATCAATCCGGTGGCGACCAGATCGTCGATCAGCGTGTCGTACTCGGCTCGCGATCGGAACGTGTGGGGCACTCCGGTCGTCGGGAATCGTCCGAAAAGCTGGGTGCGGTAGCTGGCGAAGCCGGTGTCGATCCCGAGCCAAAACGGCGAATTCGCCGAAAGGGCGAGCAGGGGCGGGAGCCAGGGGCGGGCTCGGTTCATCACACTGATCGCGGCTTCTCGGTCGGCGATTCCCACGTGGACATGGCACCCGTAAATGATCTGCTCGCGGGCCAATTGCTGATAATCCTGGGCGAGGCCGAGGTATCGAGATTTGGGAGTCAGCTCCTGGTCTTCCCAATGAGAAAACGGATGAGTCCCCGCGGCGGCAATCCGGCTCCCCACCTTCTCCGCGCCGGCGATCACGGCCCCTCGCAGCCTGATGAGTTCTGCCCTCACATCGGAGAGGGTTCGGACCGGACGGGTCCCGATTTCGATCTGCGAAAGAAATAACTCATTTGTCATTTCTTCACGCAATCGACCTTTAGCATCTTTGATGATTTGCTGGGCATTCGGGCGCAGCGCCCCGCCCTCGCGATCGACGATTTGATATTCTTCCTCGACGCCGATCGTGAAATCTTCGGTAGGTTTTGCCAAGCGACTGAACCTTTACAAGCGGAGAGGGTTGGGGAAGAACCGACCTCATAGCGGATCAGGTGGGTGCCGAGGCTGGTTCGCGGACCTCATCGGTCCAGACGACGAATTTTTCCAGCTTGGACGGGCCGAAGCTGGTCGTGAGCGCGACGTCCACGGCATCCCGCCCTCGGGCCATGACAATTCGGCCGATTCGCGGGATATTGTGCCTGGCGTCGAAAGTATGCCAGTTGCCGCCCAGATAGACCTCGAACCAGGCGCTGAAGTCCATCGGGTCGGGTACGGCGGGGACGCCGATATCACCGAGATATCCGGTCGCATACCGTGCGGGGATATTCAGGCAACGGCAGAATGTGATGGCGAGATGAGTGAAATCGCGGCAAACACCCTTCGCCTCCTTGTAAACGTCGAAGGCCGTCTTGGTTGATCTGGCATACGAGTAGCCGAACTCGACATGGTTGTGAACCCAGTCGCAAACCGCCTGGACTCGCCCCCAGCCGAGAGGGGCCTGACCGAAGAGTTCCCAGGCGATTTCTCCGAGTTGATCGACCTCGCAATAGCGGCTCGGGAGGAGGAACGGGATGACCTCGGGGGGCAATTCGTCGACCGGATGCTGCTCGGAATCGGGTGAGATGAGGTCCGTCTCGCCGCTATCCACGACGATCGAGTCATTCATGAGACGAAGTTTGCCGGCAGGAGCCAGCACGCGCACGGCGCGATTTCCGAATGCGTCGATGTGCTCGATGGCCGGAACGGCAGGCTCGATCGTGGGAAGCTCCGGGCGGACGAGGCGAGATTCTTCGGAAGGATGGACTCGCAAGAGTAGCAGGAAAGTCGTCGGTGTTGGGACGTCGAAAACAAGGTCGTAGCCAACGCGGATGTGCATGTTGTTCTGCTCGGTTAACGACGGATTCGGCCGAGTCATTGTTTTCGAGAGGTTTCGAAATCTTAAAGAAAACCCCCGATGGCGTCGACGGGGATGTTGCACCGAGTCTTGGTGTCTCTCGATGAACAAGCCCTCCTTGCG
>CALKTZ010000205.1 GCA_937997355.1 uncultured Planctomycetales bacterium
CCAGCTCGTGCCACCAGTGGTCGCGGCCGGGGGTCCAGTTGACGTCATGGCCGGTTCGTTTCAGGACCACGACGTGCTTGAGCGAAGGAGAAAGGTTCGCGGCACCGTCGGCGTTTTCCTTGAGCGGGACGATCTTGCCCCGGCGATAGCCCCCGTCGGCCGTGACGAGCACCTTCGCCTGGCAATCCTGGATCCGGCCCGCCAGCGAGTCGGCGCTGAAGCCGCCGAAGACGACCGTGTGCGGTGCGCCCAGCCGGGCACACGCCAGGACCGCGACCACCAATTCCGGGACGAGCGGCATGTAGATCGCCACCACGTCTCCCTTCTTCACCCCCAATCCCTTCAAAACGTTCGCGAACTTCGAAACCTCGCGGAGCAGGTCCTGATAGCGCAGGACCCTGCGCTCGCCGGGCTCGCCTTCCCAGATGAGCGCCGCCTTGTTCTTGTTGGGGCCTTCGCAATGGCGATCGACGCAGTTATAAGAGGCGTTGAGCTGGGCGTCGACGAACCAGCGGGCGAACGGGGGCTGCCAGTCGAGCACTTTGGTCCAGGGCTTGAACCAGGTGAGGGCCTGGGCCTGCTCGGCCCAGAAGGCTTCGGGATCGACCTTGGCTCGATTCCAAAGCTTTTCATACTCGTCGAGGCTCGGGATATGCGCCTTCGAGGCGAACTCGGGAGAAGGGGGAAAGACCCGGGTCTCCTGGAGGACGCTCGTGATCGCTCCGCCTGATTCCTTGGACATAGGTCGCGGGCTCCGGTCACCGTGGAGTCGGTCGGGGTAGCACCGGACCGACTCGGTTGCAACAAGATCGAGAATGGGGTGGGGTGATGCGGAGTGATCGCATGAAGAACCGTCATGATCCCACGAGCTTTGCGCGCTCCAGCAGGTCACGTTCGGGGCCAGTCCATCATCTCTCGCACGAGTCGAAACGATTGCTAAGTTAAGGGGGGAACGCAACCGCGTCAACTCCCCGGTCGTTGAACGAAGACCCCAGCATTACGAAAGCTGGGATCTTGAAATGGAACAACCGTGCCAACTCCCCGGTCCGCGTGGGAGTTGACCTCTCGAAGCCTCAATCGGCGAGATGGTCGAGAGTTGCTAGGAGGAGCAGTCGCATCTCCTCGCGCTGGAGGTCGAGGGCCATCGCCTCGGCCGGGCTGCCCGTCTTCACCTTGCCGCAAAGCTCGATCATCGCGAACGGATTCCAGGAGCCGCCGTCGAGGAGTCGACTCGTGGCAGTCGGTTCCAGGCCAGGAGTTTCAGCCAAGCGGGTTCGGGCATAATCCGCCAGTTGGGGAAAGATCGAATGTTTTCCGACCCGGCGGAACCAGTAGGAGGCATTCCCCGGGTCCGGCTCCATGCGGTGAGCGATCCCGTGCCAGTAGGCCGAGACCGCCCGTTCGCCGAGATCGTCGGCACGCTGGGCCGCCGTGTGGCTGGCGTCCCAGAACTCGTGAATCAGCAACAAACCGGCGGAAAGCGCCAGGGCCGCGGTTTCCGAAGCCCCGGGAGCTAGTTCGGAAAGCGATCGCGCGGACAGGGTTTCTCGAATCCGGGGACACAGGGGAGGCTCCTGGACGAGCGAAGGACGGCCTGGCCCGCTCCCTTCCAACCCCGCCAGTCCGACCGCGAGGATCTGTTCCTTCAGGTTGAGGGACGAATTCCGAAACGATCTCTCCCAGCTCTCGCCGGCGCGGAGCCGCCCGATTGCATCGTCGGCTTGCTCCCGATCGGCAAAACGATCGGTTGGATTGCCTTTGGGAATCGTCCCCATGAAACCGTCCTCCGGGCGAACGAGATTTCGCTCAAGGGCCGATGAAACTCTTCGCGAGTCGGAAGATGTCTTGATAGGTGGCAAACACCATGACCAGCAAGACGAGAGGCAGCCCGATGTAAATTGCGCCGATCAGGACCGATTCGGGGAGTGGACGGCCTCGGATCTTTTCCATCAGGAGGAAGACCATCTGGCCGCCGTCGGAATCCAATCAGGTCGGTCCAGCCATGTCCGGCGGCCGAATACGCGATCTGTGCGATGGTGATCGGCCCGCCCAGATTGGCCGGCCCGATCCGCTGCTGGAACAGCCCTCGGAGCATGGTGTAGATGTCGAGGACATCGGCATATGTCTTGGCGAGCCCTAGTTGAATTGCCGCCATCAAATCCCGGGGAGGGACCGTCTTCTCCAGATACTGGAAGATCAGCCCCCGCGACGGATTGATCCACGACGGATCGGGCACCGGCTGGATCTCGACCTCTTTCGGGCTGTTGTTGATGCCCAGCTTGATCGTGCGCGGGGGCGACTGAGCCTGGAGATACATGAACGCCTTGACCCAGCCAGGATCGCTGTCGAACTTGAATTCTTGAGGGGTCTCCGGCTTCTTCTCGTCGGTCTTTCCGCCCGATTTTTCCTCGGCCGCCTTCTTTTCGTCGGATTTCTTCTGATCCGCGGCCGGCGGGGCTGGCAAGACGGCGAGGGAGTTGATCACATCTCCCGGCTTGATGCCAGCCCTCGACGCGGGGGAGTCGGGGCGGACCGTGTGAACTCGGGGGACGACGCGGTAGCAGATCCCCAACCCGGGGACGTCGAGGACCGGATTGATCGAGGCGATCGTGTCCACCCAGGGGGGAGTGTCTGTCGGAGTCACCGTCAGGGTAACCTTCTTGGCTTCCGAGTTGGAGCCTTTGCGTTCCACCACGAAGGTGAGCGGCTTACCATGTTTTTCGGAGCAAAGATACGGCAGCCGCATCGGGTCGAAGTCTTCCTGGCCGTCAACCTGAACGATCTGGTCTCCGACCTCGAAGCCCGCCTTCTCCGCCGGTGAACTCTTCTGGACCGTCACGATCGGCGAAATATAGAGGTGAAAGCCCAGATCCATGAAATGGGAGGGAGGGAGCCTTAAATCCAAGGTCGAGGTTCGCCCGTTCGAATTCTCGTCCTTCGGACGCCGTTCGATCGAGAGTGTGACCGTCTTGTCCGGATTGCGGGCGAGGATCGATTGGAGGTCCTCGATTTCGGCGACGAACTTCGGTTGTTCCCCCTCGATCGCCACGGACTTGACGACATCGACGGGCGATTCGCGGAGCTTGGCATCGCGCGCTGGATAGGCCGGCGGATTCGACATCCCGGCGGGGGGAGAGAAGGCTACCAGCGAGAGCGAGGAACCGGGCTGCACTCCGATCACGGGTCGATCCTGATCGGGCTCGCGACGAGGCTTGATGTTCAACGTGAGAGGCTGGGGTTCGTTCTCTCGTTTGACGACGAACTTGAGGACCTGTCCCTCGCCACTCAGGATGACTCGGCGTGTCAGATCTCCGAAGCCGATGCCGGATTGGCCGTCGATTTCGAG
>CALKTZ010000206.1 GCA_937997355.1 uncultured Planctomycetales bacterium
CCGGAAAAGGATTTCGAAGGCTTCAAGCCTCCCCCACAGACGCTCGTTCGTTCCCCTGGGCACATGAAGGAATGGGTGGAAGGGATCAAGGCCGGGAAACAGGCGGGCTCGAATTTCGATTATGCCACCGCGCTTACAGGCATGGTCCTCCTCGGGAACCTTTCTCTGCGAACCGGTAAGAAAATCGAGTGGGACGCCAAGCAAATGCGCGCCACCAACAGCTCGGAGGCCGACGAGTTGATCAATCCCCCCTACCGCAAGGGATGGGAACTCTAAGGTAAGAGCCGTTCGACAATCGAAAACCGATTCAGGATTGTCGGGTGAGCCGGTCAACGCGATGCGTGCCCCTCACCCGACAAACTCATTTTGAGCAAATCCAGGCCACCGCACCTCGGTCGAGTTGCGCACCTCCTTCATTCTTCCCGGCTCTTGATGCGTCAATCGCATCCCCGTCAACCCCAACCTCAGCCCTCCCCCGCACGACGATCATCCGACCGGCCGGCCATTTCTCCCGAGAGCCATCTGGGCGGCAACTGAACCTGGCCGTGACATCGATTGTCAATTCTTCGTGTCGTTTTTCCAAAAACGGCAGTTTTACAGAGCCTTTGTCACGGCGAAATCGGCGATCATCTTTTTTTCCTGAATCAGACACGCGACCAGAAGCGCCCAAATTTCCACGCCAAATGGCTTCTCCGAAAAATTACGGCCGTAATGCCGGGTGCCAATCCTTTTTTTCGCGTGTATCAACCAGGAAGTTCTGATGAAACCAGCGAGACGGATGTCTAGCCATAATTCGCGGTACCTGAATTGCTAGGTTCCGCTTCGTCCAATTTGAATCCGCCTCCCGCAATCACCGCTGCTGACGTGATCGTCTGATTTTCTGATTAGAAACCCTCTCTCCAATGCCAGTTTTGTTTCACAGACTTAATGTCAATTAAATTGATTGACAAAATAAATATTCTGCTTGACCTCGGGCCTTTTCCGTCCTAGGATCGATCACAAGCAGTGGACGGCGAGGTTCCGGCATCAGCCGGATTTCCTCGAGGATTGAGAGGAGGAGGATTCGTGGTCGTGATCAGGATCGAGTGTTGTTGTTGACCGAGTCGTTTCGTGTTGATTCGTCGCATCATGCGTGGTCTCGCCATCAATCCAGTGGCTCGACAGTCCGATCGGGAGCGATTCGGGTCGAGCAACGACTTGCTTGAATCTCCAGAAATGCAGGCTGTGATTGGCTTTTCTCACAGGTCTCCCCTCGACCGAGATGGCGGGGGCTTGTCGAAAGGCTGAAACGGCCTACCTTCTCTCCAGGAAATGAGTTCCCATGAAAGGTTTTCTCGCCGCCGGTGACGTCTTGATCAATCCCGCGCTCCTGGCCTATGCTGCCGTGGAGACCGATTCCGAGGGCTTGCAACTTCGGCTTGGTTTTGCCGGCCAGGCGGGAGCCCCCCAATGCGAGATTCGGTTGAAAGGGCTTGAGGCGCGTTCCGTTCTCCGCTGGCTTCGGACGAATTCCGAGTTTCTGGATGCCGGGTCAACAACGCTCCGCCGTGAACCTGTGATGAGTCTTGCCTGTTCGGGTCGGCATGGATCAGACACAAAAGCCCGCTCCCGCGAGTATAGTCTGGCAACGGGCATCTCGGGCTGACCGAGACGCCCCGCCCGACCCGCTACGTCCGTCGCACCCCCTGATGCACAACCACTCGAAGCTCGAAGAAGGGACTCACTGATGCTCTCCTCGACATGGGAGTCGCGCGCGCCGATCCCATTGGAACGCACTTTGATTTCGACGGGTTATTCTTCCGGTTTCCTCACGGGTCCAGAGAACGCGACGTCGGGAATTGCCGCCGCCGCGCCTCGAAACCTCACCAGCCGCGACCTCTATCAGGAGATCTGTCGGCGATTGAACCGCAAAGGTTACGCGTGGGAATGAGCTAGCCCTCAATACCGACCGCGCAAACGACGGTGGACGCACCCGCTCACGGCTTCGGCAACTCGAACCAGACGTCGCGGACCTGGCCGGGAAAGGCCCCACGCGGGCCATTCCCGACCACAAGCTCTCGTCCTCGGGTGGTGAGGGAAATTGCGCCCGCGTTTGGCTCCGACTCGGCGGAGAGGCGTCCGTCGACGAAGAGGCGGAGACGGCCCCCGTTCCGCTGCGCCACCAGGTCGTGCCAACCCGGCCCAAGCTCGCCATCATCGGTGACGCAGGCCCCGGCCTGCATCGACCAGATCTTCCCGGATGGCAAGGTGGTGACGAACATCCGCCCTCGGTAGGTGGCCATGGTCCAGGCTCGGCGATACTTGACGTCGGGCGTGGTGTCGAGTTGTTTCAGCAGCGACCAACGCCCCTCGCCGCCGGCCTCATCCCAGCGGTAGACCTCCGCCTTGGGCAAGGAGCCCGCGTAGAACGCGCCGTTGTGGACGAGCATCCCCATCACTTCGTGCTCCTGGCCCAGACGCCCCGCGTCGGCCCAGCGATCGCCGGAATCGAGCCGGTAAACCTTGCCGCTCGGCCAGGTCCCCACCTGCAACCGTCCCAGATAAGTGGCGAAGGAATAGGTCTGGGTATTGTCCTCCCCCGCCAGCCCCAGGTCGGCCCAGTTCGAGCCGTCGAACCGATAAACGCGGCCTCCGTCGTAAGAGCTGGCATAGAGCGCCCCGCCGTGTACCCCGAGCGCGACGACGCGCTTTCCTCCGGGCGTGGGGAGCGAAGTCCACTTGTCGCCTCCCTCGTAGCGGAAGAAGCCCGCCGGGGGATAGAGCGAGGTGGCGTAGAGCCGGCCGCCGTAATTGACGAGCCCCCCTACGGCCTCCGTGGATCCGAGTTGACCCGCGGGCTCCCAACGATCCTCCTTCGAGAGCCGATAGATGCGACCGCCGACCGTCGTGTTCTCCGACTCCGCCAATGCCGACCCGCGCAGGCGGTATTTGCCCGTCCCCGCGTAGAGGTGCCCGTCGAAGCTCGCCAGGGACGTGACGGAATTGGCCCCGTCGAGCCGACCGAGGTCCTTCCACCGCCCGGGTCCCTCGTAGCGATAAACCTTCCCCGCGTCATCCTTCCCCGGCTCGCAGGTCGCCACATAAAGATGCCCCCGATGGACACACAGCGCGAAGCCCAGCAACGCCGAGCCAGGCCGCCCTTCCTCCCGCCAGGTCGGTTCGGTGCCGGCGTCGAGGCCGAACTGCAATTGCCGCCAGTTCGACTGACTGCTCGTGCAGCCGGTATTGTTTCTGAGGCCCAGGGTGAACCCGTTCCGGCTCGCGGAGTCCCAGAGACTCACGAGATCCCCCAGGTCGGTCGTGAACGGATCATCGGCGCGAAACGACAGGCCGACCGTGAAATCCTTCGACCCGATCTCCTGATCAATAGGCAATCGCGGCATTTTCGAATCGGCGGGGACGATGGGCGTCGATCCGACGAGCCGTTTGGCCGTCGCGGACGGCCGCGGAGCCTCGGAATCGGGAGGGGCCGCGTGCAAACCGGCAGTCATCCCGAGAGCAAACAATAAGACGAACCCACGCGATTCCGCGTGAATGAAGCGACGGCCGAGCGATCGGCAAAAGCCAGCATGCTGCATCATGGAGAAACCTCAATGTGCGGGATGAACCGGGTGCCATGCCGAGCGGCGGGGCGCATGTCCTCCATTTCGGCGAGGCGGAGAGTTCCACGAGTCTTCCATGAAGCGGAATCGGTCGCAAGACTCAGCCTCGCCGGGTATCGGCCGTGAAGAACCTGGAACCCGACTGAAACACACGGATCGCCTCTTCACTCCACGCAGAATGTTCCCTCGGTCATTTGTCCGTGGTACGATCACTCGACCGTGCGATGCATCACCATGTGGATCAAGTCAGGGGGAGGATCTCACCATGACGAAGCCATTCGACGCGGAGATGACG
Source organism: uncultured Planctomycetales bacterium (assembly GCA_937997355.1). Taxonomy (GTDB): domain Bacteria; phylum Planctomycetota; class Planctomycetia; order Isosphaerales; family Isosphaeraceae; genus CALKTZ01. Next base: position 3,898 of record CALKTZ010000206.1, read on the forward strand.
CGAAGCTTTCGAGCGATCAGCATCGGCCTGACGGCGCTGGCCTTGAGCTCAACTCTGAGCGGGCCAACTGCCAGAGCGATCGAGAGACGCATAGGTAGGCCGAAATTCGAGGCGGCCCATCAAAAGACGCGCCTGGCGGCACAGACCGTTCAGGCTGAGGCGATTCGGCGTCTCGAAACGGGGCCGACCGACTCGCTGCGCGAGGCGGACCGCACGGCGATTGGGAAGCCATTCGGAGGCCCCGAATTAGAGGGGAAGAAGGCCCAAGTTTGGCGGTGGATCGGCATGGTGAGTATGGCCCTCAACCAGCGAAGCGGCGG
>CALKTZ010000207.1 GCA_937997355.1 uncultured Planctomycetales bacterium
GCAACGGCGCGAACTGGCCGGCGCAGGCGTCGGTCTCGGTGTCCATCACCAGGACCTACCGGGCCGTTTATTTCGTGGACCGCGAAACCAACACCAATGTCTGGTACTGGATCGGCTCACACACAGCCTTTGACGATTGGTTCGGTTGAGCCGCGAGGAAAGTCGATGCGGTGGATTCGCGCTCGAGTCACCGTTTCGGGTTTCGGCGCGATTTCCTGCTCACGGGGAGGGTGGAAGTAATTTCCGGAAATTACCCCCACGGACATACTCAACCCGCAGGTTCATCGGGAATTTGTTGATGGTTTGGGATGAGGCGTGTTCAAAAGGGCCATCAATCTCGGTAGGGTCGTCACGCGCCAGACGAAATACAGCCCGCACAATCCAAACACAAATTTATTAAATATATCTACGTTTATCTGAATGGAATAACCCAAAATCCCAAGATCGTTTCCCGGACCGGATATCTTTTCGCGGGTTGAAGTAGGCAACATCGAGAAGGCGAGATCGGCCGGTCCCCCGTTCGCCAGGAGACCGGCCGATTTTGTGATCCCGCGATCAAGCTCTTGATCAGAGGTAGTCGTTGATCAGGTTTTCGAGCATCTCCTGGCGTCCGCTCGAATTCCGGGCGGCGTCCCCCTTAGGGAGGATGTAGGCTTCGAGATCGGCGAAGCTGGCCTGCCCCGCCTCGACGAGCCCGCCGATGTGGGCGTAGAACAGATCGATCGGCTCGAAGCTTTCGCGACGCACCTTGGCGTCGAAGTTGACGCCGCCGGTCGTGAAGCCCCCCATCCCGAGGATGCTGAGCATGCACTGGGCGGTGAGGTAGATGCTCGTCGGGAACTGGTCGGTGTCCCAGCCGAGCAAGTAGTCGCCAGTGTTGGCGTCGATCGAGCCAAGCGCCCCGGAGCCGATGGCCACCTCCAGCTCGTGCATCATCTCGTGGCCGGCGAGGGTGGCGTGGTTGGTTTCGAGGTTCAGCTTGAAGTACGGCAACAGATCATACGTACGCAGGAAGTTCAAGCAGGCCGCCGCGTCGGAGTCGTACTGGTGCTTGGTCGGCTCCTTGGGCTTGGGCTCGATGTAGAAGGGGCCGTTGAATCCGATCTGCTTCTTGTAATCGACGGCCATGTGGAGGAAGCGGCCGAGATGATCGATCTCGCGCTTCATGTCGGTATTGAGCAGGGTCGAGTAGCCTTCGCGGCCTCCCCAGAAGGTGTAGCCGAGCCCCCCCAGCTCGTGAGTCACTTCCATTGCCTTCTTCACCTGGGCCCCGGCATAGGCGAAGACGTCGAAATTCGGGCTCGTGGATGCCCCGTGCATGTATCGGGGATTGCTGAAGAGATTGGCCGTCCCCCAGAGGAGCCTGATCCCCGTGCGGGCCTGCTCTTCCTTGAGGACCTTCACCACCTCGTCGAGATTGGCGTGGCTCTCCTTGAGGGTCCGTCCTTCGGGGGCGACATCGCGGTCGTGGAACGCATAGAACGGGACGCCGAGCTTCTCGAAGAACTCGAAGGCGACCCGCGCCCTGTTCTGGGCGTTGGCCACGCTGGAGGTGCCATCATCCCAGGGGCGCTGCGCGGTGCCAACGCCGAACGGATCGGAGAGCGGGTTGCAGAAGGTATGCCAGTAAACCACCGAGAACCGGAGATGTTCCTTCATCGTCTGGTTCCCGACAACCTCGTCGGGGTTGTAATGTTTGAATTCCAGAGGATTCCGCGACTTGGGGCCCCCGTACGCGATTTTCGGGATCTCGGGAAAGGCTTCAGCCATCAGCGGTCTCACCTTCTCTTCAGCAAATTGCCTCGATCGCCAGGTATTCCATACTTTACAGGGCAATCGCGAGCGGGAACAATCCCTTTCCCGGAGTTCCGGGCGTCCTGAAGAGTCGTTCGGGACGAATCTACGGCGTGCGCCGGAATCTCTTGTTCCGAGAGGCCCGACTCGATAGATTAGATGCACGAAGCGGAAAGAAAACCATCTCCGCGACCGACCGCAACAGCCGGGCGATTAACTCAGCGGCTAGAGTGCCATCCTCACACGGTGGAAGTCACTGGTTCGAATCCAGTATCGCCCATTTAGAAGTCAAAAGATAGTAAGGACTTACGACGCACGATCTGGTGTACCAAATTGGTGTGCCAGATCGTGTACCATTTCGGGGTTCTTTTCACGGGGCCGGAGCACATTCCGTTTAACATCCGCACTCGTAGTTTCTCGCCCCGTCGCTCGTGGCCCCTCGCCCCATCCAATATCGCTGATCTCACAGTATCAGCCTTTTCGACTTGCCCCGAATTACACGGGGCGGCAGAGCCCTCCTGATCCCGGCCCCCCCGCTCCTTCCTCGACGGCACCAACCTAATTCGCTTCGCAGCCTCGATGGCTTCGCAGCAGGTCGTCATGAGTTACAGCCTTGTAGCTCGTGGGACCGGGCCAGCCCGTCGATTGCGGGCGTCTCCCGCAATCACCAGCCAGAATTACGCAAAATAATATCGGGCAAGAGGATAAGCCTCTGCGCATCGGGGGCGCACCATGCTTCGAGCAACCAGTCCAGGAGTGGAAGTGGGTGAGCGATTCCAGAAACCTCCTCCTTGCCTGGAGAAAAATTATTCATTGTCGCAAGAAGAATAAACAGGCGTGCATAAATAATAGAGGAGATTACAAATGAACTTACGAACACTTTCGGAAGCGGCACGTCTTCTCGGAATACAATCTCACCGGATCGTATATGCCCATCACATCGGGGCTGTCCCGGAGCCGGAACGAGTGTGCGGGCGAAGAGCCTACGCCGGAGACGACATTAACCGGTTGGCGCAGCACTTCAAGATCGAGCAAGTCGGAAAGGAGGAGCATGTATCGGTACAAGTATTTGACGCAAACCCAGGTCGGTAGTATTTTTGGGACAAGTTCCCATGTGGTAGGTCGTTGGCTGATCGAGATCGGGCTCCGAACGGCGAAGGGGCGACCGACCGCCACAGCCCATCAAGGCGGGTACAACGAGGCGGTCCCCAGCCACGGCAGCGGGTATCACTGGGCCTGGCATGCCGAGAAGACGGTCGCAGCACTCGAAGCGGCGGGTCATCGACGGGCTTGCCCTCCCCCGTTGAATCTGGTGGAACCGCCGCCGCTACTGGGGCCGTTCGAGGCGAGGGCATCCGAGACCGGGCAAACGGAGGTTGTCGGGGCTGACGGAAATGTGAGCATCATCGTCAGCGGTGAGAAGAATTCGAAGTTCCTCGTCGAGCTACTCAATCTGGCCCACCGCTTCGGGAAATTGGGAGCTTCGCATCCGAGAGAGATCCAGCAGGCTATTTAGTAGTAGTAAGAAAGAAACAGCGGTAAATGGTTAAATGACAATACATGGGGCGATTGTTATGGACGAAATCTTTCAGAGGAAACCCATCCGATCCAAGCCCTCAACCTTCCGTGTGAAATCTTGGACCCATTCGATCGAGGCGTATTGCCTGGAAGCCGGGCAACTGATGCAGTGCATCCTCCAGAACCGACGCCTGATGGGGGGACCTTATCGCTGGTTCCTGACAATCAACTTTGAAGATGTGATGGAGCCCGCTCTCATCAGACCCCGATGGAAAACTGCCTGCGACAACCTCCGTGACAATGGATTGGTCGCAATTTGGGTACGAGAGCCGAGCAAGACGAACAAGGTCCATCATCACCTGCTCGTGAAGAGCAACATGACGAGGGAGGAGCTATCGAGGATTGTCGAGAGGAGCATGCCCTCTCGGAAGACGATGCGCTGGCACAAGATGATCAAGCCCGTGAAAAATGGCTGGCGTCTCGCCTTCTACATCACGAAGGCCAAGCTCTCCGGGGTGCTGAAAGGGCAGTACATGGAAGACTACTATGCCCGCAAACGGCTGCTCTTCCGGTCGAACCTCGGGATCAAGAAGTTCGGGACGATCGGGGGCTTCTGGGAGAAATCCAAGAAAGAGATATGGCAAGAGATCGTCGCCGACGAGAAGCGAATCGCCGAGGCGATGGAACAACAAGATATCAGGAGATTCGTCAAACACATCCATGAACTACTTGGCGAGACGGTCTCCAAGAAAGAAATAGAGCGATCAATCGGCCTGCGATCCGGCGATGCCAGCATGTTGGCACACATCGAGCAACTCGCCCTGACCGACGAATCGCACGACTACTGGGCAAGTGCTAAGGAGTAGCAGCCCCGCACGGGCTCAGGCGGCCGGTGCATGCGGTCTCCACGTACTTGGATGAAACCTGCCGGGTAAGTTTTGCAACTCAACATGAACTCGACGGTTGCTTTACTCCCAAGATCTTCTCCATCTCGTCCTCCCAGCGCATGGTCATTGGCCTCTCCATTCTGTCCGGCAGGCAGGCCACGCTCTCAGCGTATCGGCCACGAACGGAAACCAATCAACGAACTCTCAACGCCAACCCGCTCGCTTCGTTATTCAATCAGATGATTCAAGCCGATGTTTGGAGCATCGTCTTCGACGTTTGCGATCTAATCCCGGTCCCGAGGTCTGGTTTGGCAACGAAGTGTTTCGACAGCCTCCTCGATCGCTGACATATCTGCCCTCTTGCTTCCCCACTCCTTCCAAAAGTCACGAGTCCCGCTCGCAGGCCGGATGGCCGGAGCATCCAGCCTAATGCGAGTCGGTAAGAGGACGGCATCGCCGAGGAGCAAGGCTTCTCCTGTGTCGAGCAAGGGCATGATGTCGGTTAGCCCTGCCATTGAGTCTGGCATAAGTCGACGGACAACTGCCTGATCACTATCATTCGTTAGTCTGAGGATCAGGAAGTTGTTGCACTGGCTCAAAATGGTGCGACTAACGTCGGAGGGTCGCTGGCTCACGACTACCAGTGAAGCACCGTACTTGCGCCCCTCC
>CALKTZ010000208.1 GCA_937997355.1 uncultured Planctomycetales bacterium
GCCGCGATTGATCTCTTTGAGGACCTGGATGACGAAGAGCATGCCCAGGAGCAAGTAGAGGCCGGCGAAACCCAGCACGGTGAAGACGACATCGCCCGGATTGACCAGTTTCGAGTGGGCGTCCGCGTTGCGCATCAGGCCATGGATGACCCACGGCTGGCGTCCCAACTCGGCGGTCCACCAACCCGCCGTCGTGGCGATGTATGGGAATGGGAACGCCAGCATCAGTACCCAGAGCATGGGCGAGTGGTCGCCAGGGGGCCCCGCCACAGGAGGTATGTCGCGATGCCCATCGTCAGGATGAACAACGTGCCGAGCACGGCCATGATGTGGTAGCTGTAGTAGAGCAGCTCCACGTTCTGCGGCCACTGGTCCTGCGGGAAATCGTTCAGTCCCTTCACGGTGCTCCCGAACGATCCGTAGCACAGGAAGCTCAGGATATAGGGCACGACGATGGGGTTCTCCAACTTGCGTTCGACGACGTTCGGCTGCCCGATGATGGCGAGTTCGGCGTACGGCCCGCCTTCGAACAGCCCCTCCATCGCGGCGAGTGTTATCGGCTGGTGCTTCGCCACCATCTTGCCGGCGCCGTCGCCTGCCGGAAACGCGACCAGTTGGCTGGAGATCAATCCCGAGATGACCCCGATGCGCAGGCAAATCTTGGCATGCCGAGCATGCTGGCCCAGCAGTGCCCAGTAGGCCCCCACCGCGGCCACGACGAACGAGGCCGTGACGAGCGAAGCCATCATGTTGTGGGCATACTGCCACAACGCCCACGGATTGAAGATGTACTCCCGGAAATTTTCGAGATGGAGCACACCGTCCTCGCCCAGCCGGTAGCCGACGGGATGCTGCATGAAGGCATTGGCGACGATGATGAAGCAGCCCGACAGCCACGAGCCCAGGCCCAGCGCGATGGCCGCCGCCAGGGGCCCCCACGGGCCGAGCCGCTTCTCGCCGAAGAGAAACAAACCCAGGAACGCCGACTCGAGGAAGAACGCGAACAGCCCCTCGATCGCCAGGGCCTGGCCGACGACCTGGCCGGAGAATCGGGAGAACGCCACCCAGTTGGTCCCGAACTGGAACTCCATCGGAATCCCGGTCACCACGCCCATGGCGAAGTTGACGGCGAAGATCCTGCCCTAGAAGCGGGCAACGTCGTTAAACGACTCGTCGCGGAACCACAGGGCGAGCGATTTGAACACCACGATCAGCAGTGCCAGCCCCATCGTCAACTGCGGGAACAGGTAGTGATAAGTGATCGTGACAACAAACTGGATGCGATGCCACAGCACTGCATCGGTCATGACGTGCTCTCCCGATTGATCCATCTGGTTCGCATCATTGGACTCTTGAAAGTGTCAGCCGCTTTTCGATCCCGAAAGACCCTTCTCGTGGGAAGCATGCGGTATCTTGAGGAACAGGGAGCGAGCCGCAAATCCGCCGACCACGATGAGCGCCGCGGCGCCGACGCTGCACAGCACGCCGGCCGGTAGCGGGCCGAGTCGCCATGTGTCCCCCCCCGCAGCGAGCAGGAGGGCCATGGGCCCCAACGTCCCCGTGACCACGACGAAGGCCAGGGCACGGAAGATCTGCCGATCGCCGTAGACGCGCGCCAGGGTCTCGCGGATTTCCAGGAAGACGAAACCGGTCGGGATCAGGTTCAGCACGATGAGCACCGCGACGATGGTCTGGAGCGAGGCGGCTGCCCGTGCCTCCCCCATCAGGACCGTCAGGACTAGCAATTGCGCACTCCCCAACGCCAGCGCCGAATTCGCCATGAAGCCCCCTAGCCAGCGGGCGTCCTTCCAGCCCGGCTGGGAACACGTGCTGAAGAGGACTCCCTTGTACGCGACGGAGCCGAACGCCGGAACGAGACACACGATCACGGCCAGCTTCCGGATCCATTCCACCGCCATCGACCCTTGCGGCAGAAGGCCGAGCCATTGGGCTGCTTCGATCGCCACGATCAGGGTGAGCGGCAGTGAATAGAGGGTCAGGCTCCACATGCCGAGGGACATGGGCGAGCTGGGCTTGAACACCCGGAGCATGTGATGAAAACGCAGCGGGTCCCCCAGGTCGGAGACCAGCAGCAGGTCGGTCAGTAGGAAGACGAACGCGAGGGGATACGCGACCTTGGCCACGGTGCCGAGTAACCCGGGCGCCGCCAGTTCGCCGACCGCGGAGAACAGAAAGAGCCCAGTCGTCATATTGTTGAAGAGCACGTCCCAGGCGACCAGCCCGTGCCAGCCCGGAACCTTGGTGATGTCCTGGGACAAATAGCCGGGCTCGATCGCTTTCATCAGTTCGTACCGCGCCACGTCACACCTCCTGGAGCCAGAGCAATGCGAGGATCACGGCGACCGTGGCCAACGCGCTCGCGAGCCTCCGGCCGTAATCCCGGAGCATGTGGAGCCACGGGTTGAATGGTTCATCCGGAAGTCCGTAGACGGCCGGCCGGTCGATGAGCAGTTAGAACGAATGGAGAGCGGAGTAGGTATCGGTGGCCTCCTCGCCGAAGAGATAGGCTTCGGTGACCCCCTGGGCGTGCAGTTCCGCGACGCGCTTCTTCGCACGTTCGCGCAGCTCTTCGATCGGCCCGAACTGAATCGAGTGCGTCGGACACGCCTTGGCGCAAGCAGGGACGAGTCCGTCCTTCTGGCAGGGCCAGCGGCAACTAACTTGTTGATCCGATAACGACTTGCATGAGGAAGTCGTCGCTCCAGCCGCTGGAGCGGCGTTTCATGGCCACGCTCTGGCGGCCGGGGTGCTGTTTCAGGAGCGACACGCAGAAGCGGTTCAGCCAGGCCATGTCCTCGCGCAGGTGTTTCTCGCGGATACGTGACTCGTCCTCGCGGAAGGTCACGTCGAGGGTCCAGTGGCAGCCGTTCTCCACACCCCAGTGCGAGCGGACCGCATCGTCGGCGCCTGAACGGACGCCTGAGCAAACTGCTGGCCCAGCCGTGGGAGCAACCCACTCGCGACGGCTGGTGAAGCGTCTGCGACGCAACGCCTCGGAGCTGTTCATGTTCCTCGACTACGCCGACGTCCCCTCCGACAATACAATAACCACGCCGAGTACGAGATCCGCCTTGCGGTGATCGCGCGGAAGAACAGCTACGCCAACGGCAGCGAGGGCGGGGCGGAGACCCAGGCCGTCCTGATGAGCGTGTTCCGCACCCTGAAGCAACGCGGCTATAACCCGGTCGCCGCCATCACCGAGGCCGTCCGCGGCTACCTCCAGACCGGTCAGCTACCGGCCCTGTCGGCGAAAGTCTCTGAATTCGGCTGAAGGCTTACCCAAATCCGCGTTTGATCGGTCTCTCAGCCGAGTTTCACGCCCCCGCTCAAGATCTGCTATTCATTGCCGGAGTCGTACGAGTGCTGAGTCCAGGTTGCAGCAAAATCGCTGCAAATCGCGTAAAATCCTGCAAATCGCGTAAAATTTGCATGACGTAAGTGCATACTCCCGCTCGGATTTGCGGCATTTTGAAGGTTCGTTTGTTTGCATGGCATGCAAGAGGTCAGAGGTTCAAGTCCTCTATCCTCCACTCGTAACAGGCTCTGACAAAACCCAGTCGGCCTCCGATTCTTCCAGGCTTCCGCAAGGGTTTTGTCAGAACCTGTAAGGCGATATGCTTTCAGAGATCATCTGCAAATTCACCAAGTCTATACTTGTTTGTTTTCTGTTCACAAAAATGAGCCGCTCGCACAAATGATGCGAGCGGCTCATTTGCGTCATGGGCGTCTGATACTCGCTTTGACTACAGCGTTTTACCCTGGCATGGCATACACACCTGAATGGCGGACCCAGCCGGCTATATCTTTAGTTGTGATTTGATCGAGGGCGTCGCCGATGGCGCTGTATAGGCCCGGGGTCGTTCGGGCGGCGAGCCGACGCACGATGTCCTTGGCCTTCGCCCACAACTCCTCGATTGGGTTGAGGTCGGGGCTGTACGGCGGCAGCGGCAACACCTCGGCTCCGGCCTTCTCGACGACGGCCTTGGCCGCCTCGGATTCATGGACCTGGAGGTTGTCCAGGATCACCACGTCGCCGGGGTGGAGGTCGGGGGCCAGCACGTCCTCGACGTAGGTCGTAAACGCCTGTTCGTCCATCGCGCCGGGGAACGCCAGCGAGCCCCTCAGGCCGTCGAGGCCGACCGCCGAAACCAGCGTCGTCGTCGACCATGACTTGGGGGCCGATCCCTCGACCCGATCCCCCTTCGGAACCCAGCCGTACTTCGGCGTCATGGAGGTGTTGAACCCGGTTTCATCCGGGAAAACAAGCCGCCGGACGGCGATCCGCTTGACCTTGCGGCGGGACTTTCGGCGGGCCTCCTTGACCTCGGGGCGGTCGCGTTCGGAGGCGTGCAGGCTCTTCTTCTTGCGCGTCCACCTGGCCCGCCGCAGCGTCCGCCAGATGGTGACCAACGTGCAGTCGAAGCCCCCCATCTCCTTGAGCTGCTTGAGCGTGGCGTCGGGGTGCTCGCGAACCGACTCGAACAGCCGGATGCGTTCGTCGACGGTGAGCTTCAAGCCGGCCCCGCCGCCGTGGGGCTTGGGCTCCAATCCGCCGGTCCGCCGCCGATGCTGCAAGAGCCTCACGACGAACAACAAGCTGACCTCGAAGCGACGGGCGATCTCGCGTTGCGAGATCTCGCCCCGATCCACCGCGTCGACCACCCTTCGCCGCAGATCCGCCAAATAGGCTCTCATGGCCGCCTCCCGAATCGTCGCGTCACGCGATCATGGCCCCGTGACCATTGTTCGCGTCTGCAAACCGAGAGTAAACCGCTGTAACAGGCTATCCCATAATTATTTCGTGTGATTTACGGTATTTGAATGGGATCGG
>CALKTZ010000209.1 GCA_937997355.1 uncultured Planctomycetales bacterium
GAGGTCGACGCGAATCAAGCCCGCACGGACGATCGACCGGGCATTTTCAAACCGAGAGAGGCCGGAAAACAACGAAATCCCGTCAGCAATCGTTCAAGCGTTCAGATCAGGAAAGCACGTCGACCTTCGTGTCGTCCTCGATCGCGATTTCGGTCAGTTCGCCATCATCGCGACGGAGTCGCAGCGTTGGCTGGAGGCAATAGAAGGCCTTGCCCCCCATCTCGATCCCCCCCACCGGGCGGCGACCGTCGTGCTGCACGACCCCTTCGATCTGGGTCAACCATCTGCGATGGCCGACTCGCACATTCTGCGTGACGCGGACGCGGGTTCCCGGCTCATAAACTGGCTTCGGAGCTGTTGGAATCATTTCTTACTTCGCACTTCCACGGGTATCACCGACGACGCGGCGGACAGCCGCGGATCGGTCAATTCGCTGGATCAACGGGGAGCGATCATATTAATGCCGCCGCGAGCCGGTGGGCAAGCCCTTAGAGGCCGGCCCGCCTGATCTCGTTTGTCCCCTTTCGTAGGCCAGAACATTGCATCCCCCTTCGAGTTGATTCATCAAGACCCCGAAACACCTCGGAGGCGTATATTCCCAAGCAACGGCCCGAGAAGGTCCCGGATCGGCGGCATCGAGAGCAGGTAATAGCCGCACGCGATCAGGATCAATCCGTTGAATCCGAGCACGAGTGAGAGATTCTCGCTCAATCCGCCCAGCACGACTCCGGCGATGTTCGAGCCGAGATCCACATCGGGCTGGATGCTGTCGCGAAAGACCGAGGCGAAGATGATCCCGGCGAAAAACACCGGGAGGAAGATGACCGAGCACGAAAGAATGACTCGGAACGGGTCAGGAATCGTGAGGAACAGGTCCGTCGGCACCGCCAGATTGACCAGGAGACCGGCGAACAACAACCCGTAGTAAATCCCCATCCGCTTCGGCTTCATCGCCGACACATAAAGATTGCTCAGGAGGATCATGACCAGGATCGCCGAGATGACGATCGAGTTCACGATCCAGGTCGAGCCGAAGAGGAGCGCGAGGTGAACGACCCCCTTCGTCTCGAGGAGCATGAAGCCTGCTCCCAGGAAGAACATCTGAGGGTTGAACCGGCGAATCTGCACCGGCGCCAAAGTGCGGAAGAGGACCAGGGCGATGGCCGAGACGATGAGCACCCCTCGGATAATGAACCAGGGAATCGCCGGGGAACGCAGGTAGAGGAATGGCCAGTCGTCGGTGGGAGTCCATCGGATGCCCGCCGTATCGATCTCCGCGGGGGCGATCTTGTGCCAGAACTCCGGTTTCGTCCCCGGGACCTCGGGAGGCGCGGCCCCGAACCCATTCACCGATGCGTTCCAGCTTGAGCTGATGTGCGACCAAAAAACCTCGCCGTTTTCGAATTTCTTTCGGATCGCCGCGAGCGCCGTATCGCTCTTGCCGACCATCAGCAGGGTGATATTGCTGGATGGTACGCCGTCCAGGGGAATCGATTTTCGATAGGGGAGCGCCATCACGATCGGCTTCGTGCCGAAGACCTTCTCCGCCATCTTGGCGATCCGACCGACGACCCACCCTTGTCGGAAGTAGTTGTAGACGACGAACACCCCGTCCGGCTTGAGCCGGTCTCGAATATCGGCGAAGGCCTGCTCGGTGAAGAGGAAGCTTTCCAGGCGAATGCTGGAATAGCCGGAATGGAGCATCAGGGAGTCGACCAGCGCGTAGACGATCTGGTCGTACGTCTTCGATGTCTTCCGCGCGAAGCGACGGCCGTCGTCGAGATGGATCGAAACGCGGGGATCGTCGTAGGGGCGATCGGGATGATGCTCCCTGCCAAGTTCGTTGAGCACGGGATCGATCTCGACGGCGTCGACGTGCCGGACGCCGTTCTTGAGCGCCCCCGCCACATCGTTTCCCGACCCCGCGCCGATGATCATGACCTCTTCGCGAGGCGGGCCCCCCGCATCGCGATTCAGGAGATAGCTCAGCTCGTAGGCCGATCCCGAACTGCCGACCTTGACCATCTGCTGATGGCCGATGTTGTTGGTCGAGATGATCCCCCCCTTGCTGAAATCGACCTTGTAATAGGGGGACCAGAACACCTCGACGTCCTTCGGTCGAGGCGAATAGAACACCACCAGCAGGATGGCCGCCAGGAACGCGGCGGCCGGCCACCATCGCCGGTTTTGCCGCTTGATGAACCACAATGCCGGCACCAGGGCGATGGCAAACCACCACTCAGGAGGGAGCCGGAATTGCGAGACCAACGCGAATCCCGCGACCCCCACCAGGCTCCCGAAGATGTTGATCGAATAGGCGGCGACCCGGTTGGCGATCGCGTCGAAGGACCGCCCCAGGGCCTGGCCGATCCCGACGAACATCAGCGCGATCAGGCCGAAGAAGAGGCCCGCGATGATCTCGATCGAGGCCCGGCTCATCGCGTTGGTCGTATTGGAAGGCTCCGCGCCGAAGTAAATCTGCTGGGGCGCGGCCTGGTTCCCGACCTCCACGGCGAACCGGCCGTTCAGGAAGGCGTCGAGGCTGAGCGCGGCGATCACGATCGACGCGAGAGTCAGCGGAAAAACGCTCCCCAGCCAGGACCGCCGGCTTTGCGCGATCAGGCAGCCGATCGACAGGCCCAGCACACACGCCATGAGCACGATGTTCGTGAAGAACGTCAGCATCGTGACCGTGCTGGCGAACCAACGAATGCAGGCCACTTCGAGGAAGAGCGCGACGAAGCTGATCAGAAAGAGGTCGAGCTGATCGTTCAGGGACGCGATTTCGGAATTCTGCTCAGCGAGCGAAGCCTGGTCGGACATGCAAACTCCGGCGGATCTGAAACTCTCGGCGTATCGGTCCGGGGGATCGAGCCTCGTCACTCTCGCCCCGTCGAGGAGGGACGATCATGAGGGATCGGACGCACAACTGACGAGCTGCATCCCCTTCGGGGTGAGCTCCCAGCGGCCCAACGAGGCCCCGATGCGAGGGTCGCCACCCGATTTCGCCTTGATGAAACCGCCTTTCGCCAGCTCTTCGTAGGCGGCGAGACTCTGCCGGTCGGGATGTCCGGGGAGCGACTTCGAACCTCCCCCGCCGTCGATCCCGGCCTTGTGTTGCATGACGAGCGAGTCGAGCAGGTCGTTCGCGAGGCTCGACAACTGTGATTCATCAGTCATGGCGTGATCGCTCCAAACTCGAGGAATCGCGTCAAGGTGAGATCAATTGACTCATGCTGGAAGATCGGGTTTCGGAGTTCGTTCAAAGTTCTCTGTCGGAAATCCCTCAAACCTTGGCGGGCTGAGACGCCTTGGCGGGAGCGGGTTTTGCGGCCGCCAGCGCTTTTTGCAGCCGCTGGTCCTTTTTCTTGCCGACCTTATTCCGCTCGGTCACTTCCTCGGCGCTGGCCCAGGCCTCGGGATGAGTCTTCGCGTAGAATTCGCTGGAAACGAGCAGGTCTTGAAGCGAGTAGATGTGGGAAACCTGACGCTCGTAGTTCGACAGCTCGAAATTTTGGTCCATCTTGATCGCGTCGAACGGGCAGTACTCCGAACACAGGCCGCAGTTCATGCAAACGTCCATGTCGATGAAGAAGTCCTCGGGGAGCGGAACCACCGTCCCTTTCGGACTCTTGGCCTGCGTCATCCAGATGCACTGAGGCGGGCAGACCTTCGCGCAGATATTGCACGACGTACAGCGAACATTCCCATCCTCGGTGTCATACACGAGGACCGGCAGCACGCGAAACCGCTCATAAACCGGCAACCGCTCGTCCGGATATTCCACCGTGAACAGGCCGTCGGTCTTGTAATCCTGGAGGACCGTCGGCTCGTCGCCCCGGGCAGGCGATCGGAAAAAATCCAGGATTTGAGGCCCGCCGCCCCGGCGATGGAGTGCTTTCCCCTGGCTGATGTCACGCCAGAATGTGAGCAGGAAGCGGCGGAGGGTGATCATGTGGCCGAGGATGACATGCTCGCCGGGGACGTATCGCAAGCAGGCGAGCAGGAAGCGGCGGAGGGTATTGATTGGCCACCAGATGACTCGGCCGATGCTCATCGACTTACTCTCCGAAAGACCACAAAGGAAGCAAGAAGGGATTCGATTCCGGACGGCTGGCCACGGCCCGCCCGCCTCTTCGAGAGTTCTGCGGAGGCCAGCGATTCACTCAACGATCAACTTCCCCGAGCACGATATCGAGGCTTCCCAGAATTCCGACGACGTCGGCCACCGTATGGCCGAGGCACATTTGCTCAAGCGCGGTCAGATTGATGAAGCTCGGGCTCCGCACATGGTAGCGATAGGCCGTCGGCGAGCCATCGGCCAGCACATAGTAGCCGAGTTCCCCCTTGGGGTTCTCGACCCGGGAATAGGCTTCGCCGGCCGGGACCTTGATCTGGTAGCTCTTCTTGCCGGGGAGGATCGGCCCGTCGGGGATGTCGGCGACCGCCTGCTTCAAGATCCGGACGCTCTCCCGCATCTCCTGCAGGCGGACCACGTATCGATCGTAAAGATCGCCGTTGGTCCGGGTCGGGATGTCGAACTCGAACCGGTCGTAGATGCTATAAGGGGCGGCGCGCCGGACGTCATATTCCACGCCCGAGGCGCGAAGCACCGGCCCGGCCGTCGAGAAGTTGATCGCCATTTCCCTGGACAATACGCCGACGCCGATGCAGCGATCCAGCACGATTTCATTTTCCGAGAGATAGCGATCCAACTCGTCGATCTTGCCGTCGAGTCGCGTGTCGACGATCCCTCGGCAACGTTCGAGCCAGCCCGGAGGGAGGTCGAAGGCCACGCCGCCGAATCGGAAATAGTTGCTTGTGAATTCGCGGGATTCTCGGCGACCCGGCT
>CALKTZ010000210.1 GCA_937997355.1 uncultured Planctomycetales bacterium
CGTTGTTTTGGACTGAATTTCAATGCCCGCAGTGCAACGGGACGGGCAAGCGGATCGAAACCAAGAAAGCGAAGGTGGAAGGTGAGTGAGGCGGCGACGAAGCTCCTGAAGATCCAGGACTTGGCGGCGAGATGGGATCTCCCGCTGCGGAGGGCGAAGGAGCGCGTCAAGCTACTGGAGGTGCCTTTCATCAACCTGGGAGAGAGCAAGGTCAAGATCGCGTGGAAGTATGCCCGATTCCGGGTCGAGGATATCGAGCGGTTCGAGGCGGGCCAGACCGGGACGATCCAGGCCGAACAGCCCGCCGAGTCCGCCCGCCGAAACGCCGCGGCATCGGCGCGGAGACGAAGCGGCCCCAGCACGCTCTGGGGCAACTCTCGCCGGGATTAGAGGGGTCGAGTCATCCGGCGAGCGGCCGCCGCGAGGTGGCCGTCCTGGAGATGCCCGTAGGTCCTCGCGACATGCTCCACCGACGTTCCCAGCAATTTCGCCGTCGTCGCGATGTCGACGCCGGACATCAGGAGGTTGCTCGCGGCCGTGTGACGCCAGCGGTAGCAGGTCAGCCGGTTCTGGCCCGCCTCGCTGATGCTCGCGACCTCCTTCGCCGCCCGGTTGCGATAAATCTTCGTCGCCCGGGACAGGGTCGTGTTGATCCAGGGCGTCCCGGCGTTATTCACGAAGATCCAATCTTCCTTCCTCTTGCCCTCGGTCAGCCTCTTCAGCGGCATGCAAAGCTTCTCGGGGATGTAGATCCGCCTCACGGCCCCGGTTTTCCGGGAGTTCTTCCATTCCTTCCGCGAGAGGATCGGCAGAGGCTTGGCCTGCCAGTTGATCTCGCCGATCGTCGCCCGCGTCCATTCGCTCGGACGCGCCCCGGTGTGGATGAGGCATCGCTGGAGCAGGACGTAATCCCGGCTCACGTTGTTCCGCCAGAGCCAGCGGAGCCAGGCCGCCGCCTCGGAGCGTTCGGCGAATTTCTCGTCCGCCGCGCCGGTCTTCGGCAGGATGTACCCCGCCAGGGGGTTCGACGCGAGGAGCGGCATCCGTCCGCCGCGAGACCTCGAGGCCCAGCGGAACACGGTCAGCAGCGAGGAGACCAACTCTCGCCGATAGGAGGGTTTCAGCGGAAGCGTCGAGCCCGACAGCCGCTGCCAGGCGAGGTTCGCGGCGTCAACGCATTCGGTGGTCACATAGCTGGCTCGGTAGTCCCGGAGCGGAATCCCTTTCACGGTCGTGCGGCAGATCCGGCGGAGCCGGAACGCCATGCACCGCTGGGCGGTACGGTCTCGTTCCTGGTTCCGCACCCGCTCGGCGTCCCACGCGGTGTACTCCTCGCACAGATCCTCGACCGTGTGAGTGCCGTATGGGATGACGCCGTCGCGACCGCAGATCGAGCGATACCACTGATTCGCCCCGATCACGTCATCCTCGGGGATTCCGGACTTGTCCGTGACCCTCTTCCCCTCGATCGTGCAGGCCCAACATCGCCGCGCCGACCACCACCAGACCTTGGATTTCCTCGCCATGACCGCTCCAAAAGTGTCACGCAAAAGTGTCGCGATCCGGAACACACGCGATTATACAGTTATAATTCGATCGTGCGCTAGTATTCTTTGAAGGTAATCGAGGAACAGCTTATCCATGTGCTTCGGTTCGCTTCGCTCAACGGCCCAAGAGTATCCCGGTGTCGTGCCATTGTAACGTCAACCCAGGTATCGAACCGTATCGAGGCTGTTTGAGGGACTCTGCTTGTCGGAGATCGAGCAAACATAGTCGGGCGAATCCCTTTCGGCCGTTTCGGTTGAGGGACTGGGAGATTTGGGGCGAGCATTCGCTTCGGCTTGTGGGAATTGAGGTGATTTGTTAAAAAACCGCGCGTGCGAACGGGTGATCTTTTGCGTCGACATCAGGGAGGACTGCGATGGGTGCGGTTGCGCTAATTTTGACACTCTTCTTGGGGCAAGGAATCCTGAGCGAAGAGGATAGCACGCAACAATCGAGCGAGGCTCGGCGTGCCCAGGAGATGTTCCAGGGGATCTGGAAATTTTCGTCGATCAACGACAACGGCGAAATCTTCGGGCCGGAATTGATCCATCGCGCGTTCGCTCAGGATGGCTACGTGACCATCAAGGGGCGGAACCTGGAAGTCGTGAATCCCGAAAACGGTCAAGCCCGCGTCGCCTCGTTTCGGCTCGATCCATCGAAGTCGCCGCGTCAGCTCGATCTGATCAATCGCCATGAGCGGATCTATCGCGGGATCTACAAGTTTGAAGGGGAGAATCTCGTCGTCTGCCTGGAGCGTGGCGCAGACGGGCCTCGGCCGATTGATTTCGAGGTCAAGGAAGGCTCGGAGCGGCTGCTGTTCCGATTGAGCCCGACCGATTTGAAGGAAGCCCCCAGGACACCCAGCCTGAGCATCAACCTTGACGACGCACCCGCTCCGTCAGCCCCCTCGATCATTTCCGAACGCCCCAGCTCGCCGGAATCCGGGGGACGGCGGGCGACGGAAGCGGAAATCCGCCGCGCCCATGAAATGCTCTCGGGAGAATGGGAGATCCTCTCGATCACCGACGATGGGTCGGAGGTCGGCCCTCGGCTGATCCGCGCCAAATTCGCCGAGGACGGCAGGCTCCGGATCGGGACGCGGGTGGCCTCGTTCGTCACGCCGACCACAGAAGAGAAACACGTTTCCGCCATTCGGCTCGACCCGGCCAAGAGCCCGAGTTGGATCGATCTGACGACTCAGCTCGACACCGTCTTGAAGGGCATCTACAAGTTCGACGGCGATCAGCTCATCCTCTGCCTTGCCAAGCACGAAACCAATCCCCGACCGACCGAGTTCGAAGCTCCCAGCGGCTCGGATCGCGCCCTCTTCCGCATGGCGATCGCCAAGCCTACCTCCAAGCCCGCGCCCGCCCCCAGGGCGGAGCCGGTCCACGTTCCTACCTCGACAACCAAGCACGAACCCACCGCCGAAGAAAAGGCCCAGGCGCGAGATCGCCAGATCCGGGAGATGCTCGTCGGTTCCTGGTCCTATGCGGATAAAAAGGGGACGGTGACGATCGTCCTGCGCT
Source organism: uncultured Planctomycetales bacterium (assembly GCA_937997355.1). Classification (GTDB taxonomy): domain Bacteria; phylum Planctomycetota; class Planctomycetia; order Isosphaerales; family Isosphaeraceae; genus CALKTZ01. Next base: position 3,075 of record CALKTZ010000210.1, read on the forward strand.
CCGATGGATCGTTCGTGACGACCCGGTCCTGGGCCAAGGCGATGAAGCGCATCTTCGAAGGGCAGACCTCGACTTCCGAAGGACGCTGGTCCTATTCCCACGGATCACTCACCGCCCGCATCGAGTCGACGACGAGCCTTTCGCTGGCAGGTCATGGCTTCTCCGCTCGCCTGCAATCGATCGGCGAGGATTCGCTCGTCTTCAAGGATGTGGTCGGCGAATTGCGAACCGCGCGGAGGCTTCGCTGAAAACAGCTCGCCCGCATTCAGGGGAAGCGAGCGGCTGGTGGCCCTCCTGCTCGCTTTCACTCTGCTCGATGGGAGGGGAACATAATCCTTGATTAGAGGAGTTCTCCTCCCGACCCGAGATTTGAGCCCTACCCAAGTGTTGTGATCGGGGAGCCTTCCGAGAGCCGGCGGTGAATCTGCTGGAACTCGTCCCAGTATTCCAGGTCGTGGTCGATCCCGAGGTGGCGAAGGACCGTCGCCGAGAGATCGGCCGGCGTGACCGGGAGATCCTTGACGTACCCGCCGAACTTGTTCGACTCGCCATGGACCTGCCCCCCGCGAACTCCGCCGCCGGCCAGGATCACGGTGAAGACGTGGGGCCAATGGTCGCGGCCCGTCTTCTCGGTCATCGCATTCTGAACGGTCTGTCCGATCCGAGGTGTTCGGCCGAATTCCCCGCTCACCACGACGAGGGTCGTTTCCAGCAGTCCCGAGCCCGCGAGGTCGTCGAGGAGCGCCGAGAAGGCACGATCGAAGTGGGGAGCGAGTCGGTCCTTGAGGGTGGGGGAGTTGTGATTGTGGGTGTCCCAGAATGGGGAAACCTTCTCGTCGCGGCTTTCATCGTCCCAGTTCACGGTCACTAATGGAATCCCGGCCTCGATCAACCGTCGTGCCAGCAGCAGGCTCTGGGCGAACTTCGTCTTCCCATACGACCGGCGGACCGTTTCCGGCTCGCGATCGATCTCGAAAGCTTGCGTAGCCCGAGCGTCGTTGAGCATCGAGTACGCGGTTGATCGATCGTTGGCGAAGGTAGCTTCAAGGTTCCCAAGGAGGAGACCTCGGGGACTCGATGCGTCCTCGATCTGACGGAGCAAGGCTCGGCGAACTTCGGCCCGGCCGAGCGGCACATTCTCCGGCAATTTCAGGCCGGGAACCTGAAAGTTCGGTCGGCTCGGATCTTCCCCCACCAGAAAGGGACGGAACACCGCCCCCATCCGCCCCCCGGTTTGTCCGGCGATCGGCTTGTCCTGCCCGGCGAACTGGGTAAACCAGGGGAGGACCACCGACGGGGGCCACCCGGAAGTCTTCGGCCCGAATCTCATCACCATCGAGGCGATCGACGGCCAGTCTTCGGGGCTCGCCTGATCGGTCGTCGGCGGGCCGAAGTAAGGGCGTCCGCTGTAAATCTCGCTGCACGCCGGCCCATGCACCGGCATGTGATGAGTCATCGACCGGATCAGGCAAAATTTGTCCAGCCGGGCGGCCATGCGCGGCAAGTGTTCGCAGAGCTGGATTCCCGGAACATTGGTCGCGATCGGCTTGAATTCCCCCCGGATTTCCAGGGGGGCCGACGGCTTCATGTCCCAAAGGTCGATGTGGCTGGGGCCACCAAACAGGAAGATGAAGATGCAGGAATTGGCACGAGGCTTCGGGGTCGATCCCCGAGATTGACTGCGAGCCCGATCAAACGTCGAAACGCCCAGCGCGCCGATCCCGCCTACTCGGAGCAACTCCCGACGGGAAATCCGTTGCCCCGATCGCCCGGCCGGACTGTCTCTGACAATGGAAAACATGGCCTGACCCCCGGTCTCAATGTTCGAGATCGTTGGTGGATTGCCCGAGCAAGACCATCCATAAATTCAGAGCATATTTCATCCACGTTCTCAACTGCCAATTTACCGTGGATTCACAGGCCATGCCATGCGTTGAAGCTGCTTTTTGATGCGAGCAGGAGCTTTGGGTAGGACGCGTAATTTACGGTGAAAAGCCGCCTTTTGGCCGAAGAAATGTGCGGCTGATTCTTGTCGCAAGATCGTTCGGATTATCGACTCAATGGATGTGGCGATGACAACTTTGGTTTGTGAATCCACGAGACGTTTTTGACACCCTTGGAGTCACGGAGGAATCGATGCTCGTTCTTAGCCGTAAGCTATCGCAGCAGATCTTGATCGGGTCGGATATCAAGATCACCGTGGTCAAAATCGAGCGCAATCAAGTTCGCATCGGCATCGAGGCACCTGACGAGGTCTCGATCCTTCGCGCGGAGTTGTTCGATTCATTCCTCGATCCGGAACCGGAGATTGACGTCGAGCCGACCGCCGATCATCGCGACAAAGTTCTCTCGTTCTGACTCCGTTCGCCGAATGGGCCGGGCCTGGATGAGAATCAGTCGCCCATCTCAAGAGTCGGAGTTGTCGGGACATGAAGTCCCGAACATCCGCCGGGACTGATCCATCCAAACGCCACGGAACAAGCCATTGGAATGACCGGACGGTTGCCGGACTCCCGCGATCAGATGGGGGGGCCAGACCCTGCATCCTCGGCGGCTTCGTCCAGCTCCTGTTCGGTGGTCGCGCCGTTGAAGGCTCGTTTGGCCCGACCGTCCACCGCGAACGATTCGAGGCAGTAGCCGATCCTCGGGACGATTGTGTTCTGGTCTGCCTTTGGGTATTCGAAGATCAGGGCGACTTCGTAAGGGTTTCCCTTGGCACCGTAGAGATAGACCTGCAACGTCTTGGGATCGAGATCGATGGTGCGGTGGCGGAAGACGTTTTTCTTCTTGGTTTCTTCCCTGAACTGGGCAGGGGTGGAATCCACGCCGTAAACATTCTTGAGAAGTTCGAGAACCTCGGTGTTGAAATCCCCGCGAGCGGGCGTCGCGGCGGCGGGAGCTCCCTTCTTGGCGGCGGGCTTGGGCCGCTTGACGCGGGCAAGGACGTGAAGGCTCTGCTTGTCCTTCTCGATGAAGCTATTCTCGACATCGAATTTGCCCGGCTCGACGACGGTCAATTGGAAGGTCTGCGTAGGGCCTTGCAGGGCCTTGGGTGGGCGGAGATAGATATCAAGCTCCTTGAGCTTTCCGGCGGCAACCGCCGGGATGAGGGCGTCATTGAGCTTCTTCTGATATTTCATGTTCTCCAGCGTTTTTTCGAGGCGTATGTCATAACTCTTCGAGGAACAGCCGAAGGCCAAAAAAAGGGCCAGGCTGGCCGTCATGCCCCAAAAACGCTTCATGAATCGCTCCGCCTGAATGGAGGCCGGGTACCCAACTCAAGGCCTTTATCATAACCTTGATCCCGCCGGTTTCATCTCGAAAATTTACTTTCCGCGGGAGACGGTGGATTGTCAAGTATCGGCAAGTCTGAGGCGAGCGAACCCGAGGGGACTCGATCCGCTACGGGGAGACGCGACGCGGCCCTGGAGTTGGTCCGTCGTGCTCGCGTCATGCAACTCACGGCGCTGGTGAAACCATTTCGAGCGCAGGCCGTCTTGAAATCACTCGAATCGATCCCCGTTCTCGGAGGGACCGTCCGAGAAGCCATGGGCTACGGCCGACAGAAGAACCGCCTCCGCCAGTATTTGGGAAGCGAATACAACACGTCCTTCCTTCCCAAGGTCGAGCTGACGGTCTTCGTCGAGGAGGAATATCTGGAGCCGGCGATTAAAGCGATCGTCGGACAAGCACGGACCGGCCGAATCGGCGACGGCAAAGTCCTGATCTTACCATGCTACCACGAATACCTGAGCTGGTAGACTCGGCGGGAGTGAATCGATTCGCGGGCGCGGCTATGACCTATCGGCATCGCAC
>CALKTZ010000211.1 GCA_937997355.1 uncultured Planctomycetales bacterium
GCTCCTTGAGATTTTCGGCTCTGACGAGTTGAAAAAGATCCGGCCGGGATATCTCCCATTGCGGCGCGCGAGCGTGCTTTGGGATCTAGAGAAGCCGGAACTGTCGTTGGTTGAACTCGAAGAGGCGAGGCGAGAAGTACTAGACGATCAAAATATTTTGTCCTTCTATCGGGAACATCCGCGACGAGCGGCCCCCGCTCGCGCGCTGTAGCGGTCCAACCCTTCCGCCCGCTTGTTCAACAATTGCCTTGCAACAGGGCCGGGGCGATCTGGTAGAATTGATGAAATGAAGGTATTCTGTGGATTGGGATCGCGATAGGTTTTCAACGTCCGCGTCGTGCCTCGCCAAGAGATCCTTGAGAGTCGCATCCTCCCGCCTCCGCAATCCCTCCACGCCCAATCTTCCGCCGGATTCATCGACCGAAGGCCGAGCCGAGGTCGAACCGCGCCAATCAATCGCCCAACGCAACGCTGAAATAAAGACCGAAGCCAAAGACGAGATCGCGAACCGAGGAGATCAGCGAGATGTCGACGATCGCAAGGATCTGGAGCCGTCGCGCCGGGTCGTTATCGACCCTGGCACTGGCCATAGCCGCGGCCGGGTTCACCTTCACGTCCTTGATGGTCAGCGCCGAGGGGGCCGAACCGGACAAGAAAGACCCGGCGAAGGGTGCCGGAAAACCGGCCGTCAAGGTGAGCTACGACAAGCAGATCCGGCCGATCTTCCAGGCGAATTGCCAGGGGTGCCACCAGCCGGCCAAGGCGGGCGGCGACTACGTGATGACCTCCTTCGACCAGCTCCTCAAGGGGGGGAAGGCCGGCGGCGCGGCGATCGTGCCCGGCAAGCCGGCCGAGAGTCATCTCATCGAGCAGATCACGCCCCAGGACGGCAAGGCGGAGATGCCCCAGAACAAGCCTCCCCTCTCCGCCGCCGAGATCGAGCTGATCACCCAGTGGATCGCGCAGGGCGCGGCCAATGATTCGAGCCAGGCCGTCAGCGCCCATTACGACATGAACCATCTCCCCGAATACACGAGGCTCCCGGTCGTCGGCGCGCTCGATTTCTCCCCCGACGGCTCGCTCCTGGCCATCGGCGGGTTCCACGAAGTCCTGCTCTGGAAGGCCGACGGCTCCGAGCTGGTCGGCCGCCTCGTCGGGCTCTCCGAGCGGATCGAGTCGGTCGCCTTCTCCCCGGATGGCAAACGCCTGGCCGTCACGGGAGGGCTCCCCGCCCGGATGGGCGAGATTCAGGTCTGGGATGTCGCCAAACGCAAGCTCGCCCTCTCGGTCCCCGTCACCTATGACACGGTCTACGGCGCAAGCTGGTCTCCCGACGGGACCAAGATCGCCTTCGGATGCGCCGACAACGGCGTCCGGGCGATCGACGCCAAGACCGGCAAGCAACTCCTCTACACCGGCGCGCACAACGACTGGGCGCTCGACACCGCCTTCTCGGTGGATGGCTCCCACCTGGTCTCGGTCGGCCGCGACATGGCGGCGAAGCTGATCGAAGTATCCACCCAGCGATTCGTCGACAACATCACCTCGATCACCCCCGGCGCCCTCAAGGGGGGCCTCAGCGCGGTCGCCCGGCATCCCAAACGCGACGAGATCGTGATCGGCGGCTCGGACGGAATCCCCAAGGTCTACCGGCTCTTCCGCGAGACGGTCCGCGTCATCGGCGACGACTCGAACCTCGCCCGCGAACTCCCCGGCCTCCCCGGCCGAATCTTCAGCGTCGCGGTCAGCGACGACGGCAAACGGATCGCCGCCGGCAGCAGCCTCGACGGCTCCGGCGAAATCGGCATCTACGGCTACGAGTTCGACACCAAGCTCCCCGAGGCCATTAAGGTGATCCAGACCAAGGTGGTCACCAGCCGGTCCCCCGCCGAGAATGAGGCCCTGACCAAGTATCAGCACGAGGGGGTGAAGCAGATCGCCGACGTCAAGATTCCGAATTCCGGAGTTTACGCCGTGTCGTTCCGCCCCGACGGCAAGGTGCTCGCCGCCGCCGGCTCCGATGGGACCATCCGGCTGGTGGAAACCGAGACCGGCAAGATCGTGAAGGAATTCGCGCCGATCACCGTGAAGGCGACGGCCTCGCTCGTCGGGACCTCCGCGCCGAGCGTCCCCACCAGGAATGAAGAGATCACGCCGACCGAGACGGAGACCCTCCCCGCCGGAGCCGTTTTGGCCTCGCTCGACGTTCAGCCCGCCCGCGTCCGGATCACCAATCGATTCGATTACGTTCAGCTCATCGTCTCCGCCAAGCTCGCCTCGGGCGAGACCATCGACGCCACCCGGATGGTCCAGCCGGCACTTTCGACGCCTGACGTGCCGGCCCCGTCCGACATCGCCGAGCTTTCGCGGTCGGGGCTGATCCGGCCCAAGGCCGACGGCAAGGCCGTGCTCAGGCTGATGCTGGCCGGCAAAGTGGTCGATGTCCCCGTCGAGATCGAAGGGTTGAACAAGCCCTTCCGGGCCGACTTCGTCCACGACGTCAACCCGGTCCTGTCGCGGCTCGGCTGCAACCAGGGGACCTGCCACGGCTCGGCGCAGGGCAAGAACGGCTTCAAGCTCTCGCTCCGAGGCTACGACCCGATCTTCGACGTCCGGGCGTTGACCGACGACCACGCGTCTCGTCGGGTGAACCTCGCCTCCCCCGACGACAGCTTGATGCTCCTGAAGCCGACCGGCAAGGCGCCCCACGTCGGCGGCGTGGTGATGCAGCCGGGAGATCCTTATCACGAGCTGATCCGCTCTTGGATCGCCGGGGGCGCCAAGCTCGACCTGAACACCCCGCGGGTTGCCAAGATCGAGGTCACCCCAATCAACCCGACCATTGAGAAGGTCGGAGCCCATCAACAGCTTCGCGTGTTGGCCACCTACACTAACGGCGAAGTTCGCGACGTCACCCGCGAAGCGTTCCTGGAGAGCGCCAACACCGAGGTCGCCATCGCCAACCGGACCGGCTTGATGGTTGCTCTTCGGCGCGGCGAGGCCCCGGTCCTGGCCCGGTTCGAAGGGGCCTACGCCTCGACCACGATGACCGTCATGGGAGACCGCTCGGGCTTCGTCTGGAGCGATCCCCCCTCCTACGGCAAGATCGACGACCTGGTCGCCAACAAGTGGAAGCAGCTCAAGATCCTCCCCTCGGACCTCTGCTCGGATGCCGACTTCATCCGCCGGGTCACGCTCGACCTGACCGGCCTGCCGCCGACGGCCGACGATGTCCGCGCCTTCCTCGCCGACTCGCGCGCCAAACGAGCCGCTCTGGTCGATCGCCTGATCGGCAGCGGCGACTTCGTCGACTATTGGACCAACAAGTGGGCCGATTTGCTCCAGGTCAACCGCAAGTTCCTCGACGTGGAAGGGGCCAGGGCCTTTCGCGATTGGATCCGCAAGCAGGTGGCGGAAAACGTCCCGTACGATAAATTTGCCCGCGCGGTTTTGACCGCGAGCGGATCGAACAAGGACAATCCCGCCGCCTCCTATTACAAGATCCTCCGCGAGCCGACCGCGACGATGGAGAATACCACGCAGCTCTTCCTCGCCGTCCGGTTCAATTGCAACAAGTGCCACGACCATCCGTTCGAGCGCTGGACCCAGGATCAGTACTATCAAACCGCCGCTTACTTCGCGCAGGTGAAGCTCGAAGCCGACCCAGCCGGCGGAGGCAAGACGATCGGCGGCACGAGCGTCGAGGCGCCCACCCCCCTCTACGAGAAGATCTCCGACTCCGGCAAGGGGGAGGTCATCCACGACCGGACCAAGAAAGTCACCCCCCCCAAATTCCCATTCTCGTGCGATTACACCAAGGCGGAATCGGCCCCCCGCCGCGTCGAGCTCGCCTCGTGGATCACGTCGAAGGACAACCCCTATTTCGCCAAGAGCTACGTCAACCGGCTCTGGGGCTATCTCTTCGGCGTCGGGATCATCGAGCCGCTCGACGACATCCGCGCCGGGAATCCGCCGACCAACCCCGAACTGCTCGATTACCTGACCGACGAATTCCTCAAGAGCGGATTCAACCCCCGGCACGTCCTGCGGCTGATCTGCACGTCGAGGACCTATCAGCTCTCGGTCGTGTCCAACAAGTGGAACGCCGACGACAAGACGAACTACTCGCACGCGACCGCGAGGCGCCTGCCGGCCGAGGTGATGCTCGACGCCGTCTACCGCGTGACCGGCTCGACGTCGAAGTTCCCCGGCATCGCGCCGGGAATCCGCGCCGCGGCCTTGCCGGATTCGGGAGTCGAACTGCCGAGCGGCTTCCTCACCACGTTCGGCCGACCGGTCCGCGAGAGCGCCTGCGAGTGCGAACGATCGAGCGGCATGCAGCTCGGCCCCGTCATGGCGCTCGTCAGCGGCCCCACCCTCGGCGACGCGATCGCCGACCCGGAGAACGCGCTGACGAAACTCGCCTCGGACGTTCCCGATGACACCAGGCTCATCAACAACCTCTTCCTCCGCATCTTGAATCGTCCCGCCAGCCCGGCGGAGATCGAGACCTGCAAGGCCAACTTCCAGTCGGTCGAGGCCGACCACCTGCAACTCGTGGAGGCGCTCGGCAAGAAGGAAGTGGAATTCGCCACCCAACGGCCGACACTGGAGCGGAACCGCAAGGCGGCGATCGCGGAGGCGACGGCCGCCATCGCGGCC
>CALKTZ010000212.1 GCA_937997355.1 uncultured Planctomycetales bacterium
CGAGGAGTGGCTCCGCGTCAACAAGGTTCTGACGAAGCCGTGAAAGGAACAGGGTGCATACATTGCTCGTGACGGTGAGGGTGAAGATGAAGAAGCAAATCCTGCTCGCGCTCGCCCTGATACTGTGCTCCGCCGCCGTACCCGAAGACAAGCCCGCGGGCGAGCCATTCGTCTACAAGACCGCCGAGGGACGTCGACTCAAGCTCTGGGTCGTCAAGCCGGAGGGCTGGAAGCCCACCGACCGTCGCCCCGCGGCGGTCTTCTTCCACGGCGGCGGCTGGACCGGCGGCCGTCCCGGTCAGTTCAACACCCAGGCCCGCTACCTCGCCTCGCGGGGGATGGTCTGCGCGCTGGTCGAGTATCGGCTGCTGAGCCAGGGGCAAGATCCTCCTACCATCTGCTGCCGCGACGCAAAATCGTCCATCCGATGGGTCCGCTCGCATTCGGGCGAGCTCGGCATCGACCCGTCGCGGATCGCGGCGATCGGCGGATCGGCCGGCGGCCACCTGGCGGCCTTCGCCGGCATGGTCGGAGGGCAGGACGATTCATCCGATGACGTCTCGGTGTCGGCCCGGCCCGATGCGCTGATCCTCTTCAACCCCGTCCTCGACAACGGCCCCGGCGGCTGGGGGACCGCCCGCGTCAAGGATCGCTACCGGGAGTTCTCGCCGACCCACAACGTCAGCGGGGATGACCCGCCCGCCATCGTCTTCCTCGGCTCGAAGGATCGATTGGTCCCGGTCAAGACCATCGAGGCTTTCCGGGCCAGGATGAGGCAAGCGGGGGTGAGGTGCGACGCCTTCTTCTACGCCGACCAGCCGCACGGCTTCTTCAACAAGGAACCGTGGACCACGCGGACTCTCATCGAGACCGACCGCTTCCTCGGATCTCTGGGCTGGCTCACCGGCCCGCCGGCACTCGGAGATTGAGAGGCTCGGACAAAATCCATCCAATCACTGCTGCCGACTCTACTCCCCGGAATTTTGGGCTCTCCGTTAATCCTGTACTTTCCGTGAGACTATGCTGCGGCCGTCGCAGCCCGTCGGTGCGGATATAGCAGAGTCAGGCCGGTGCCTTACAGGCTCTGACAAAACCCAGTCGGCCTCCGATTCTTCCAGGCTTCCGCAAGGGTTTTGTCAGAACCTGTTAGGATCCCATTGCTTGATGACCCGCAGTTCAGCGGGCGGTGCCGGCCACAGCACTACAAGGTAATGGTCATTGCTTTCGAGCCCAGACTCGTCGATCGTCTCGAACCCGCCATGATGCGAACGCACCCGATACCAGCCCGGATCGAGGCTGAAATCCGCGACCGGCCCGCCGGTACACTCTTGGACCTCAAGTTGCCCCGTCGGCAGGTGCAGGCTCGCCTCGGCGGCATGGCTCCCCCGCTCGACATCGCAAGGCGACTCAGCGTCGTATATCTCGACCTCCACCGCCGCGGACATGTTCCGCTCGGGCTGGATCACGACCAAATGGGGATCGGTCTTGATCCGGAGTCGCACATCCTCTTCCGTATAATCCTCCGGGGCCATGGAAGCCATGCCGCGATCCCAAAGGGCGCGAGTGTCGCCTCATCATCCACTCGGCTCCTCGACAAATCGGTCGATGGTCGAGCCTCAGCCCCGACGGCCGGCTTAGCCTGGGGATATCGACCGGGCTGGTCGTCTTCATGGACTTGGCGTCCGGCCGGGAGGTCGGCTCCCTGTCGTTGAAGGATCCGACGGCGGGACTTTATGCCGGGTTCGACCCGGCGGGCCAGCTGTTCACGCAGAGCAAGGAAGGATATTACCGATGGCCCATCTCCTCCTCGACAGATGCGCCGGCCGCCGTTGAGATCGGCTCCCCCGCTGCGACTCCCCCTGAATCCGGATTACAACATTGCGGCAACGAGCCGGGATGGGCGGATCGTCGCCCAGTCGGCATGGCGTCCCGATGCCGTCGGCCCCGAGTCCGGGGCATTGCTCATGAACCTTGGATGATGAGTCGCGGATCGACATGACGAGAAATCGCTCCGGGTCGGTTCGGCGACACTATCCGAGACCGGGCGTACATTGAGCCCGACGGTTCCCGAGATCGGCCCAACCCGGGGACTGGAGATCAAGTATCGGTTGGACGGCTCGCGGGACCGGCCCGTCGATGGGACGACCCACGGCACGATTCATCACCTGGCGGATTGACGTGATGGGCTCTCGGCAGAAATCCGGTGAGCGTCGGTGAGCAAGACTTCAGCCGTGCGAAGGAACTCAAGAATCGTCGCCAAGGCGATCGGCCATCAGCTTCAGCATATCGGCGAGGCCAGGTTCTGGCCGGGGCAGGAGATGTTGCCCTGCCAAGGCATCGGCGAGGTTCCCTTGTCCGGTCCCGAACATTCCTCGGGATGGAGTCGCATGCGACCGCAGTGCAAGCCTCGGGAGTGTTCGGCCAGGCCCATCGATGCAAATCTCTAATGGCTCATATTGGGCCGAGGTCTCGCGAACGGAATTCTTCGAGTTCGCCGAGAACGAATATTCTCGGGTCGGATTGGCCGGCATAGACTCGAAATGTTCGCGACGACAGCTTTGTGGGAACCCGATCACCCCGATCCCTCCACATGCATGGACAAAGCTTCTCAAACGACCGACGCCACCGAGCATCGAGAGCGGCAGACGTCCGAGCAGCTCCTCCCGCTGGTCTACGACGAGCTGCGCCGATTGGCGACGCAGAGGCTCGCCCGGGAGAAGCCGGGCCTGACCCTCCAAGCCACGGCCCTCGTCCATGAAGCCTATCTCCGCCTCGCGGGCGGCGATGGCGACGGCGGGCGCTGGGAGGGCCGCGGCCACTTCTTCGCCGCCGCGGCCGAGGCCATGCGCCGCATCCTCGTCGAGGACGCTCGCCGGAAGGGCCGCCTGAGGCGCGGCGGCGACATGACCCGCGTCGCATTCATGGATACCCACCCCGCCATCGATATTCCCGCCGACGAGATCCTCGCCGTCGACGACGCCCTGTCGCGGCTGGCCGAGGAAGACCCCGAGGCCGCCGAGATCGTCAAGCTCCGCTACTTCGCCGGCATGAGCGTCGACGAGGCCGCACTGGCCCTCGGCATATCCCACACAACCGCCTATCGTCACTGGACTTACGCCCGTGCCTGGGTCCATCTCAATATCCGCGGCGGAAAATAATCTCGCAAACACGGAAGAAATCCGGGCCGGACGGCGCATTGAGGTTGCGGTGCCGTGCCGACGACTCCCTTTAGGCCGACTCGGGATTTCGTTGTTTCGGGCGCCTCGGCCTGCATCCACGCAACTTGAAGAACCATCGAGATTCACAGAACGGCCATCCTCTCGGAGAGATTTGATGACTGCGCGAACCATAGGCCGGCTGGGCCTGCTCATGCTCTGCCTCGAGTTGTCGACAATCCGGGCCGATGCCGCGACCGTCCATGCACTTGCTGCGACGCGAGTCGATATCTTCCTGGGTGGCACGGATTCCTCGGCGGACGAGAGCTATTTCTCGGCCAACGCCTCATCGAGTGAGAGTCTGATACGCGATACGTGGCTTGGGCCCGCCCCGGCAAGGGCCGAGGCGTCCGCATCAGTCGGGAATCTCGTCAACTCAATCTCGCTCCTCCACATGGGGGTGGGCGGGTCGGTCGACGGAGGAGATACGACCGCGCGGGCGAGTGCGCAAGTTCATTGGGACGACACCTACTTGCTGGGTGCCAATCTGGCCAACGACCCGGACATCGATTGGATCACATTCACGTTCGCAGTCGACGGCCGGTTTCGATTGTCATCCTCGATACCGGGCTCCACTGCCCATGGCGGCATCTATGATTCCAGAGTCGGTTTGACCTTGATCGAAAGAACCCCACTGGGGAATCGCCTGTTGGCCCAGATGACCTCCCGTGTGTCTTCCGGAGTTCCTGAGAACCCTTTTGAAATTCCCAACGGCAACCGGATCGCGGGCGATTGGACCGGAACGAGATTCTGGAATGCCGGAGACGGCTACACGAGCTTCGATGGCACGCTCGATGTATCGATCAAGCTGACAAGGGGCGTGACCGGAGATCAGGTCCTCTATGCAGGAAATTGGAACATCGGATTGTCCCTGGGGTTGAGCGGCCAGTTTGGGATGGCGGAAGCGGATTTCAATCACACCCTCACCCTGACCGCGGTGACTTTGCCCGACGGGAGTAAGCCTGAGGACCACGGGTTCAGCTCGTCCTTCGCCTCGGGCATTCTCCCGACCTCGTCAGTGGCGGCCGTGCCCGAGCCTTCGAGCGTCGTCCTGCTCGGGCTGGGAGCCTGCGTGACGGCGGGTGTGTCGATCCGACGCCGTCTCTCGGCGTGATCCTGGCCGCCACGTCCGGTCAAGGTCGAGACAGATGGCTCGCCTCGACGCCCCTGATCGAGCATCATGAATCGTCCCCGATCCGGGCAACGTTTCGTCGTCTCCGCAGGTGATCCCATGCCGGCCCAGGCCTCCCGAGCCAAGGAGATCTTCCTCGCCGCCGTCGAGATCGATCGACCCGAGCCCCGCTGCGCGTTCCTCGACGCGGCCTGCGGGGGGGATGCGGGCCTGCGCCGCCGGGTGGAAGCCCTGATCGAGGCCCATCGGGCCACCGACGGCCCGCTCGATCGCACGGCCGTCGTCGCGACCGAGGGAGAGGGAACCCCGCCCGGAGCCGACTCCTCCTTCCCGATCGCCGAGCCAGTCGGCACGGCCATCGGCCCTTACACGCTGATCGAGCAGATCGGTGAGGGAGGCATGGGGGCCGTCTACATGGCCGAGCAGACGGCCCCCCTACGCCGCAAGGTTGCGCTCAAGATCATCAAGCCGGGGATGGACACGAGGCAGGTGATCGCCCGGTTCGAGGCCGAGCGCCAGGCCCTGGCGATGATGGACCACCCCAACATCGCCCGCGTCTTCGACGCCGGCGCCACCGAGGCCGGCCGCCCCTACTTCGCCATGGAGCTGGTCCGGGGCATTACGATCACCGAGTACTGCGACCGTGCACGGCTCGGCATCCCCGACCGGCTGCGGCTCTTCGCGACCGCCTGCCGGGCCGTCGAGCATGCGCACCAGAAGGGGATCATCCACCGCGACCTCAAG
>CALKTZ010000213.1 GCA_937997355.1 uncultured Planctomycetales bacterium
TTCCCGCCGCAGACCGTGGAAGCCTATGTCATGGCATTTCACGATCAGGGATACGCGGAGATCAGTGAGGCTGCGCTGGCCGCATCGCCGTCGCACACCCTGAAACTCCGCAAATGGGGGCGTGTCGAGGGGACCTTGCGTGTCGGTACGAAGCCCGCTCCCGACGAGGAGGTTTCGCTGTTCGTCAGGCACGATGAGCGCACCCGTCCTGTGTGGATGTATCGGATCGCGTTCGACGATCGAGTCAAGACCGATCGCCTGGGCCGGTTCGCGTTCGATCGGGTCGTGCCCGGCCTCGCGACCGTAACGCGAATGATCCCGACAGGCCCCCATTCGATGACCAGCGGCACCCGGGCGAGCGTCAAGGTCGAGCCGGGGGAGACGAGCCGGGTCAAAGTCGGGGGCGAGGGGCGTCCGGTGATCGGGCGGCTGGTTGAGCCGGAGGGGGCCAAATTGGTGGTGGACTGGACGCGAGTCCGGCACCAGAGCCTGATGCTCAAGCCGCCCCCCATCACCCAATTGAAGAAAGGAGCCACGAAGGAGGAGCGAGCCGCGGAATACAAGAAATGGCTCCAGACCGAGGAAGGCAATCGCTACGACGCTTATCAGAAGAATCGGCGCGACTACGGATTCCGGATCGAATCCGACGGCTCATTCCGGGTCGACGACGTGACCGCCGGCACCTACGAGCTAATCGTCGACGTTGAAGACGGTTCCCTCGACAAGCGAAAGATCCTGGGTTCGATCACCAAGACCGTGGTGGTTCCGGAGATGGAGGGGGGGCAGAGCGTGGAACCGCTCGACCTGGGGATGGTCCCCCTCGAACCCGCGCCTTGACACGGACGCATGGGCGGCATGCGTTTTACTGGATTCCTTGGGAGGAGAGCTTGCCCCGGCGAATGGGGGGCCGAGGCAAGCTCGATCAACAATCGTGGTTGCTTAAGGGAGGCGTCGTGGTTCTACTGGAAAGGGAATCGGATCGACTCAAGTCCAAACGGAAGTTTGATTTTCGGATGCCATGACCTTTCGCCGCCCGGCGGTGATGGATTTTTGGCACGACAAGGCCGCACCCCCATGAATGAACGCCAGGACACCCCAGAGCTTACTCCGGTCGTTCTGAGCGACCTCGCCGCAGACCTCACCGAGACGGTGCGCGAGCCGCTCCTTATCCTGGATGCCAGATTGCTGGTGGAATCGGCCAACGCGGCGTTTGACCGGACGTTCCATCTGCCCGTCGGCTCGGCGGTCGGGCGATCGGTTTACGAGCTGGATGAGGGCGACTGGGATATTCCCCAGCTTCGCGAACTCCTCCAAGTTGTGCTCCCCTCGGAAAAATCGGCCCACGACTACGAGATCGATCACACATTCCGCGCGATCGGCCGCCGTCGATTGCTAGTAAATGCACGCATCGTCTCGAGAAAATCGGGGCCGCCGCATGTCGGCGGTGAGGAACCGGGCCTAATTTTGCTGGCGATCGAGGACATCACCGATCGCTGGCAGGCGGAGGTGGAGCTGCACGAAAGCCGGCAGCGCTACCGCCTGATCGTCGAGAGCGCCACGAGCTACGCCATCTTCACGACCGACATGAAGGGGCTGGTCACATCCTGGAATCCTGGCGCGGAGAACATCTTCGGCTACACCGAGGAGGAGTTCCTCGGCCAGGATATCCGCGTGGTGTTCACCCCCGAAGACCGGGCGATCGGGCAGGCGGACATCGAGATGAGGACCGCCGAGGCCGACGGTCGGGCGCTCGACGAGCGCTGGCACATGCGGAAGAACGGCGAGCGATTCTGGGCGAACGGGCTGGTGATGCCCCTCCGCGACGACGCGGAGCAGACCTGCGGCTTCCTCAAGATCTTGCGCGACATGTCGGAGCAGCGAGAGCTGGAGGAATCGCTCCGCAAGCGGACCAGGGACCTCGAACGGGTCGACACGAGCCGCAACGAGTTCCTGGCGATGCTGGCGCACGAGCTGCGGAATCCGCTGGCCGCGATCCGCAACGCGGTGGCGGTGGTGATGCAGTCCGGGACCAAGGAGAACGTGGACTGGGGGATCTCCGTCATCGATCGGCAGGTGCGCAACTTCACGCATCTCATCGACGATCTGCTGGATGTCGCGCGGATCACCCAGGGGAAGATACAGCTCAAGCGATCCCTGATCGACGCCGCCCCGCTCGTGCATCACGCGGCCGAGGCGGTGATGCCCCTGATGCAGGAAAGGGGGCATGAATTCGTCGTCGCGATGAGCGCGGCAAATCTGAGGGTCAATGCCGATCCGACCCGGCTCGAAGAGATCCTGGTGAACCTCCTCTCGAACGCCGCCAAGTATACGCCGGTCGGGGGGCAGGTCCGGCTCTCGGCGGGGATCGACGGCCCGGACGCCTTCTTCCGCGTGCGCGACAACGGGGTCGGCATCGCACCGGAGATGCTCGCGAATATCTTCGACCTGTTCACCCAGGCGGATCGTTCACTCGCGCGGTCGGAGGGGGGGCTCGGCATCGGCCTGACCGTGGTCCGCACGCTCGCGGAGATGCACGGCGGCAAGGTGACCGCGTCGAGCGAGGGGCTCGGCAAGGGGTCGGAATTCGTGGTCCGCCTGCCGCTCGCCGAGGAGGCCGAGGACGAAGCCGGGGACGAGCCGCAAGCCAGCCCCGAAACGGCCGGATCGGCGTGGCGCATCCTCGTGGTCGACGACAGCGTCGACACGGCGATGGGGCTCGCGATGCTCCTCAAGCTCTCGGGGCACGAGGTGCAGACCTCCCACTCGGGGGTCGAGGCGATCCTGCTGGCTCGCGACTTCCAACCTCAAATCGTCCTCCTCGACATCGGCCTCCCCGGCATGGACGGCTTCCAGGTCGCCTCGGCGCTCCGGAGCGCCGAGGGGGGGAAGACCCTCTTCCTGATCGCCATCTCGGGATACGGCGACGACGATGCCCGACGCCGCTCGGTGGAGGCGGGGTTCGATCAGCACCTCGTCAAGCCGATCCATTTCGACACGCTCGACACGCTCCTGAAGCAGGTGGTGACGACCGGCGGCTGATCGAGATCGGGGCGCGCCGCCGCGCTTCGAGGGCTTTTCCGACTGAAGGGACGACCGCGAAAACGTCGATTGAATCTTCATGAATCGATCGCGATCCAGCCCTGAACCGGGGGGGGGCGGGCCCGACGCCGAGCGCCGGGCGCGGCTCACGTCGTTGCTCCACCTCGACGGCGATGCCGAGTCGCGCGCCGGGCGGATCTACCGGGAGATGATCGAGGAATCCCCCAACCTCAAGACGGGGAGCATCGAGGCGATCGGCCCGGCCGATCTCGATCGCCTGTTTCGGCTCTACGACCGCGAGTTCTTCAGCGGCCGTCTCGCCGAGATGCTGCTGGAGGACGGCGCGCACCCGATGGCATTTCGGCTGTCGTCGAGGCTCACGCGCTCGGCCGGGCAGACCGCCAGGCGCAGCCGGATCGAGCCTCGGGCCGGCGGGCGATCGATCCGAAAGTACGAATACGAGATCGCGATCTCCACGACGATCCTCTTCGCCACCTTCCATCAGGTGGACCGCACGATCACCGTGGGGGGGATCGTTTGCAAGGACCGGCTCGAATGCCTTCAGCGCATTTTCGAGCACGAGCTTTTGCATCTGGCCGAATTCCTGGGCTGGGGCGATTCCAACTGCTCGGCCAGCAATTTCCAGACGCTCTCGCGGCGGATCTTCGCCCACGAGGCCGCCGTGCACGACATGGTCACGCCCCGAGAACAGGCAAGGGTGCTCTACAACATCAAGCCCGGCGACATGGTGAGCTTCGAGCTGGAAGGGACGCGCCTGGTCGGCCTGGTCAATCGGATCACCCGCCGCGCCACCGTCCTGGTGGAAGACCCCGACGGCGTCCTCTACAACAGCGGCCGACGCTACCGCACCTTCTACGTCCCGCTTCAAATGCTGCGGAAGGTGACCTGAAGGCCGAAGATTCAGAGACCTCGACCGGATCTCGAATTCAAGGCACCAACTCCACCGTCGCCCGGCGAGGACTCGGCGGGACCTGGAGGATGACGGTCCCGTTCGAGGCCAGGAAACGATGAGGCGCGGGCTTGTCGATTGGGATCTCCTGGCCGTTGAGCCGGAGCCGCTTCGGCGCCCGCTTGAGCCCGTGAATGAGCACGGACGCGGGGCGGTTGCTCCAGCCGTCGATGGCGAATCGGGCGGTCTCCCCTTCCTCGGAGACGTCGCGCAGCCCCCCCGGCGCGTGGACGATCAGGCCATGGTTCCGTAGCACGCGCATTTCATAGGAGGTCGACCCGAACAGGAGCCGCATCGCCAGCGGCTGCAACGTGCCGGGATTGATGTCGGCCGGATTTCGGGTCTGCGAGCGAATATCGAACGAGTCGGGGAGGAGCCCGCGATGGGGGCTCTCGGCGGGATAGACTTGCTGGATGGCCGAGGCGGTGATGCCGTCGGCCAGCGCACGCCAGGGGCCGCCGGGATCATGCCGGACGAGCCGGCCGATCGCCTCCGCGTAGTGGATGCCGCACCACTGGACCGGCAGGCCCGACAGATCCACCTCGTCGCCGAGCTGCCGCCG
>CALKTZ010000214.1 GCA_937997355.1 uncultured Planctomycetales bacterium
CCGCATCCGCGATTCGTCAGTCCACATAGAGGAACTCGTTCGAGCTGAGGATTTGCTGGCAGAGGTTGGTGAGCGCCGCCGCCCGCCGTTCCGCCTCGGCCTTCGCCTGCGCTTCGGTCTTCTTATCGGCCTTGATCTCGCCGATCTGCTCGGCGACGAAATCGAAGGCCGCGTCGAGCTCTTCGGGGGTGATCGGCCGCTGATAGACGAGGGTCCACGCCTGGGCGATCATTCGCGCCAGGGCAATCGTTTCCGCTTTCGCCGCGTCCGTCGGCGGCCCCCATCGATTTGCCGTGGTCGAAGAGGCTCCCCCCGAAGGAGCCGCGGACGACGGCGCCGGCAGGGGGAAATCGGCGGGGGTCTCGGCGATCAGGCGGTTGGCGAGCACCTTGGCCTGGTCGAGCATGAATCCGCTGTTCATCAACATCAGGGATTGCGGGGCCGAGGTGCTCGGGGATCGCCGCTCGCAATTGACCGTCATCACCGGCGCGTCGAACGCGGTGAGGAACGAGACCGGCTTGGTCCGCTTCGCCTGGATGTAGATGCTGCGACGGCTGGAGTCTCCGTCCGGCAAGACCTGGCCGACGAAATCCTCGGCCACGCCGATCGCCGGGCCGTACATCGGGGAGGCCAGCCGCCCGTTCACGGCGAGGATTCGGTCGCGGATCGACTCGGCGTCCAGGCGACGCAGGGAATACCGCGCGTAGAGCGTGTTCTCGGAGTCGACCGCGTCCTGCTCGGGGCGGCGTTGCGACGACTGGCGATAGGCCGTCGACGTCATGATCAGGCGGTGCATCGCCTTCAGGCTCCACTTCCCGGCCACGAGCTCGCTCGCCAGCCAGTCGAGCAACTCGGGATGCGTCGGGCGCGTCCCCAGGGCGCCGAAGTCTCCCGGGGTGTCGACGATCCCCCGCCCGAAGTGGAGCAGCCAGATCCGGTTCGCAAGCACCCTTCCCACCAGCGGATGCTTGCCGCTCACCAGATGTTTAGCATAGGCGAGACGGCGCCCCGTGGTCGGATGCGCCTGGTCTTTGGATGGTGCGGGGGCGATCTCGAATTGTTCCCCGTCCGGCGCGGCGATCGTGAGGTCGCCGGGAGGGACGGGCTTCAGGGGCTGGCGGTGATCCCCCCGGTAGAAGACCCGGGTTTCGGGGACGACGCCGGGCATCTCGTCGAAGACGCTGACATAATCCCCGGGGGGCCGGGTCGCGAGGAGGGCGTTGATCTTCTCCTGATCCTTGGTCAGCTCCTTGGCCGCGGCGTCGTCGTACTGATAGAGGATGCCGGGGGAGATGTCGAGCTTGGGATGCTTCTCCATCAACGACTTCTGCTCGGGCGTCCTCTTGGCGACCGGGGTCCGCGAGGCCTCTCGGAGCTTCGCGCGGTCGGCCTCGGGGAATTTCGTCAGCTCTTTTTCCAGGGCCGCGACGATGAACTTGTCGGTCTTGTCCGCATGATCCTTGCTCAACACCGCCGCCTTCGCCTCGATCTCGGCGGATTTGGCGCGTTGGGCGTCGGTGATCAGCGAGACGAGGCGTTCTCCGGGCCGTCGCCAGTGAGACGGGTCGAGGGCCGGCTCGAAGACCGCGCGGAACCGATAGTAGTCGCGCTGGGGGATCGGGTCATATTTGTGGTCGTGGCACTGGGCGCAGCCGACCGTCAGGCCGAGGAACGTCGACGAGACGATCTTGATCGTGTCGGCCACGACCTGGTTGGACGCGAGCGGCAGGTCGACCCCGCCGGTCGTCGTCGGGTCGGCGGCCGTCCGGAGGAAGCCCGTCGCCGCGAGCAATTCGATCTGCTCGGGCTTCAGGTTGACCCAGGGGCGGGGGACCAGCTCATCGCCGGCCATCTGCTCGATGATGAATCGGTCGAGCGGCTTGTCGGCGTTGAAGGCGCGGATGACGTAGTCGCGATATTTGAAGGCGAATTGGCGGAAGGTGTCGTCGCTCCCATTCCCTTCGGAATCGGCGTAACCGGCGACGTCGAGCCAGTGCCTGGCCCAACGTTCGCCGTACCGGGGCGAGGCGAGGAGCCGGTCGATCATGGTCTCGTAGGCGTCGGGGGACGTGTCGCCCAGGTACGCCTCGACATCGGCCCGCGACGGCGGGAGGCCGGTCAGGTCGTTGCTGGCGCGTCGGATCAAGGTCAGGCGGTCGGCGTCCGGGGCGAAGCCGAGCTTGTGCTCGCGGAGCCTGGCGAGGATGAACGCGTCGATCGGTGTTCGAATCCGGCCGGCGTCCGCCGCATCGGCCTTCGGCGGCTCGGGGCGTCGGATCGGCTGGTATGCCCAGAAGGCGCGATCCTCGGGGCTGATGTTCACGCCGGGGGCCAGCTTCTCGGGCTCGGGCCTGAGGGTCGGGGCGCCCGCCGCGATCCATTTCTCGATGACGGCGATCTGATCCGGCGGGACCTTCTTCTCGCCCGGCGGCATCTCGCCGTCCTGGATTCGGCTCAGCATCAGGCTCTCATCCGGCTTGCCCGGCACCAGCACCGGGCCGCTCGTGCCGCCCCGTTCGGCGAATCGTTTGAGCCGAAGGTCGAGCTTCCCTTTGAGAGTCTCCTCCTCGCCGTGGCAGACCAGGCAATACGCTTTCAGGATCGGCCGCACGTCTTTTTCGAAGGATGGAGTCTCGGCGGCCTGAATCCAATCAGCCATGGCCAGCAGATTGAGACAGACGGAGGCCATCACCACGAATGAGGATCGGAGGTTCTTCATGGCGATCCCTAGGGGCAGGGGGCTGGTAGGTCCGGCTCGGCGGACTCCGCGGCGGTAGGTCGCGCGGGGAGGGTTTCGATTCGGGGGATTTTACCCCCTCAGGCGGCTTTTAATTATTGTTGAAAAATCGGTTGCAAGCAACCCCAGCGTGAAGAAGGTGCCCCTGGAAACCGCAAAGATTGCCGGAATCCGCCGGTGAATCGGATGGAACCGACTTGTATTCAAGACTTTCGACCGATCCGCAGGGGCGGTTTTCCGTCGCGGGGGAGGCAGATTCGGTTGACGCCGGCATCGCCCGCGCCGGACAATTCAGCGGCGGCCGAAATCGGGGCGACGCGCGGCGTCGCCCGGCCGGGTCCGGGGCTCCTCCGAAGCGAAGACCATGAAGCTGATCATCGCGATCATCCAGCCGACGAAGCTCGAAGCCGTGAAGGAAGCCCTGTCGAAAGTGGAAGTGTTTCGGCTGACGGTCATGGACGTGCAGGGCTTCGGGCGGCAGAAGGGATACACCGAGGTCTATCGAGGGCATGAGGTTACGGTGAATCTGCTCCGCAAGATCGAGCTCCAGATCGCGGTCAACGAGGATTTCGTCGAGCCGACCGTCAACGCCATCCTCGAAGCGGGCCGGAGCGGACCCGACGGCAAGATCGGCGACGGCAAGATCTTCATCCTCCCGCTCGACGACTGCATCCGGATCCGCACCGGCGAACGCGGACCCGAAGCCATCTAAGATTGACGATTGATTGAATTGAAGGGGAATGGCGGCGACGATGATTCAGGCGGTGATTTTCGACTTCAACGGCGTGCTGATCGACGACGAATCGGTCCATTTCGAGCTGTTCCGGGAAGTCCTGGCGGAAGAAGGGGTCTCGATCACCGATCGCGATTACCACGACAAGTATCTGGGGCTGGATGACCGGGGCTGTTTCGAGGCCGCCCTGCGCGACGGCGGCCAGGAATGCTCCAGGGAACGGGGCGACGAGCTGATCGCGCGCAAGGCCAGGCGATATATCGAGGCCGCCGAGAAGGGGCTCAAGTACTTCCCCGGGGCGGCGGATATCCTCGGATTGATCGCCGCGAAATGGCCCGTCGCCATCAACTCCGGGGCGCTCCGGCCCGAGATCGAATATGCCCTCCGCCGGCTCGACCGGACCGAGCAGGTCGCGGCCATCGTCTCGGCGGAAGACGCCACGAATTGCAAGCCGCATCCCCAGGGGTATCTCCTGGCGCTGGAGGCACTCCGCGCGAAGAACGGCCCACTCAATGCGGCCAACTGCCTGGTGATCGAGGACAGCCTGGCCGGGATCATGTCGGCCAAGGGGGCGGGCATGCTGGCCGTGGGAGTTGCCACCACCTACGGCGCGGACGAACTCCGGCAGGCCGGGGCCGACGACGTCGTCCCGAATCTGCTGGCATTCAACCCGGAATGGATCGAACGCCGCTTCTCGCCCGAGAATCGGTCGGACTGACACGCCCTTCGAAGCCTTTCAAGTTCCAGACCATCGATCCGAACAGGGTACGATACCGGAGAAGCTACGGTCGCAACGGCCGGTGAGGCTCCGCGTCGCCGCGCGCGGATGAATCTTCGTCGACAGTCGTTGAGATTTCGTATCGAGTCCACGTTGAGATTTTTCTTCACGCTTTATGAGTCGGCCGTTGACATCGCCGTTCACAGGTCTTATCGTTTGTCTCGTTGAGACTGAATCTCAATATCATACGAAAAAATAGGCCTTTCGGTTCTGGTCCAACCGGAGAGTCGATTTGCCTGAATAGTGATTTACCATGTCTGTACAACCTGATTCATTCCGCTCCCGACGCGGCGCGTTCACGCTGATCGAGCTCCTGGTCGTGATCGCGATCATCGCCGTCCTCATCGCCCTCCTCCTCCCCGCGGTGCAGTCGGCCCGCGAGGCGGCCCGCCGCATCCAGTGCGTCAACAACATGAAGCAACTGGGGCTCGCGCTGCACAATTATCACGATGCCACCCTCTCCTTCCCGGCGGCCATGCAGGGGGGCTTCCCCGGCAACGCCTACTTCTCGTACACGGGCTATGCGCACATTCTGCCCTACGTGGAGCAGGGGAATGCGTACAACACCTTCAACTTCAGCCTGAACTCGTTCTCGGAAGGCGTGGGCTATTTCGGCTGGTCGCTGCCGGGGAATAGCACGGGCTTCCAGCTCCAGTTCTCGATGTTCCTCTGCCCGTCGAACCGGGCCGTCTCCGAGGTCGGCGCGACGGTCGGCTCCGGGGCCGCCGCCTACACCGTGGAGGCCGGCAAGGTCGCGGTGACCGATTACGTCTTCAACGCGGGCGCGGCGCGTTATCCCTCCCCCGGCTATGTGGACGGGAACCTGCTCGGCCCCGTCGGGTTCAACACGGCGACCAAGATCGCCGACATCACCGACGGCACCAGCAACACGATGATCATGGGAGAGTCGGCCGGCGGGAGCGCCCGCAACAAGTTCCGCGCGACTGACGTGGGCGCGAACCGGAAGTGCATCCCGATGGCCACGCCCCTCACCTATACCGCGGGCACGGTTTACTACGAGAACATCATGTTCATGGCCTACGGTCGTGCTCGGGCCTGGGGCACCGATAAGAAGGTCGTCGGCGGCCTGGTCAGCCGGACCGTGGACGCGATCGGCTATCCCTACAAGCCGAATGACTGCGCCTACGACTCCTACACCGACACCCCCGATGTCCCCGGGGTGGCGATCCCCGCGGCCGGATCGCAACTGCCGAACTTCCGATCGGCCCATCCCGGGATGATCAACGCGACCTTCAGCGACGGCAGCGTCCGCGGCATCAAGGACACGATCTCGATGCCGACCTACATGGGGCTCTCGACGATGAAGGCCGGCGAGGTCCTCTCGGCCGACAGCTATTGAGCTCGATCCTCATCGCCCGAAAGAATAAGAATAGGCCTGTCATGCGTCAAATCCGCAATGTCAAGTTCCTCGCCCTGGGCTCGGCCTTCGGCCTGACCCTCCTCGCGCTGATCGCGAGCCCCGGCTGCAACCAGGATCTCGCCCAATCCGAGAATTCCTCCCCCGTCGTCCTCCCCGATTCGGAAGAGGGGAAGAAGGCCCTGGCCAACGCCGGGGCCTTCGTCAAGCTCCGCGAGGAGCAAGAGGCCAAATCCCGGGCCAGGGCCGCGAGACGCAAGAAGGGGTTCCCCGAGGACGAGCAGGCCGAGGCGGAAGCCAAGGCCAAATCCGAAGCCGAGGCGGAAGCCAAGGCCAAGGCTCACGACTGAGAAATCGGTAAGAATCGCACGATCTCCCATCAAGGATCATTTGAACGATGAATCGCTCTTTTCGGAATCTCGGAGTGGCCGCCTCGGTGGCGCTCCTGTTCACGCCGGGCATCGCCTCGGCGCATTTCCTCTGGCTGACCGTCGAGCCCACGGCTTCGCCCCGCAGCGAGGCCCGGATTCACGCATTCCTCAACGAGACCCCCGATCCGGGCGGCCCCCAGTTCCTGAAGTTCGTGAAGGACGTCGCCCCGTCGGTCGACGGCCAGGCCCTGCCGGTCGCCACCGCCGAGGAGACGGTCGACTCCACCTGGGAAGGCAAGCTCCCCGCCGCGATCGACGCCGAGCGGAATCTCGGCGTGAAGACCAAGGACGGCAAGGCCTATCGCCTCTATTACACGGCCCGCGCCCAGACCGAAGCCGCCGCCGAGGATGCCAAGGAAGGTTCCGACAAGCTCCGCGTCCGCGTGATCAAGAAGGGGGACAGGAAGCTCCTCCAGGTCCTGTTCGACGGCAAGCCGGTCGCCAAGGCCCGGATCAAGATCTACCCGAACGGGTCGGACGTCGATTCCAAGGAACTGGCCGCCGACGATCAGGGGACCGCGTCCATCGACGGCTTGGCGGAAGGCAAGACCGCCATCTGGGCGAACTGGACCGAACCCAAGCCGGGCGAGGTGGACGGCAAGCCGTTCGCCGAGACCCGCTACTATGCCACCCTGACGTTCACCCCGCGTGACGCCGCCGTCGCCCAGGCGAGCAACGAGTCGGCCGCCAAGGCCGAGGCGACCACCACCTTCGCCACCATGCCCTCGCCGGCCGTCAACAGCTTCGGCGGCGCCGTCCTCGGCGACTGGCTCTACGTCTACAGCGGGCACGTCGGCAAGACCCACGAGTACAGCACCGAGACGACCTCGAAGAAATTCCTCCGCCTGAACCTCAAGGATCGCAAGACCTGGGAAGAGCTCCCCATGTCCAAGGACGTCCAGGGGGTTGCCCTGGTGAGCGACGGCAAGTACATCTACCGCAACGGCGGCATGTCGGCCAAGAACAAGCCGGATGACGAGCACGACCTCTACTCGGTGCCCGACTTCGCCCGCTTCGACCCCGAGACCAAGACCTGGACCGACCTCGCGCCGATGCCGATCGCCCGCTCGACCCACGACGCCGTCGTGGTCGGCCGGAAGGTCTTCGCGGTCGGCGGCTGGACCATGAAGGGGGCGACCGAGAAGGCGGTCTACCTGGAAAATGCGGTCGTCTTCGACCTCGACAGGCCCGAGCAGGGCTGGAAGACCATCGAGCAGCCGTTCCGTCGCCGCGCCCTCTCGGCCGCGGAAGCCGGCGGCAAGCTCTACGTGATCGGCGGCCTCTCCGACAAGTTCAAGGTCGAGCGCCGGGTGGACGTGTACGACCCCGCCACCGACAAGTGGGCGCTCGCCCCGGAAATCCCCGGCAAGGGGAAGAACGACGGCTTCGGCACGTCGGCCTTCGGCGTCGACGGCCGGGTTTATTACAGCGGCGCGGCCGGCCACATCTATCGGCTGAATGACAAGGGGAATGCGTGGGAGCTGGTCGGCGCCTGGTCGCACCCCCGCATCACCCACCGGATTCTTCCCGGCCCCGACCACACCCTGCTGGCCGTCGGCGGCAATTCCAAGGGGAAGCAGAACCCGGTGATCGAGGCGATCTCGCTCCCCACCGTCGAGGCCCCGAAGAAGGTCGCCAGCGGCAACTGACCCGCTTGACCTGAATTTCGGTTGCATCCCAGAATCAAGAGCAGGCATCGGCTGGATTCCTTCGGCCCGTGCCTGCTCTTTTTCGTCGGGGCTCGATAGGCAATTCCACAGGAATCAAGAACCGTCAGGCCGAACATGCAAATCCCGATCAACCTCGCATCCCCTTCCTCTCCAACGCCCAATGCCGACGGCCCGATCGTGGGGGTCCTCGTCAGCCGGGACCTGATCTTCACAACCAAGATTACGGGGACGGCCGCCGCGCTGGGGTTCCGGATTGCCGTGGCGGGCAACGGTGCGCTCGCCCTGAAGACGATCGAGGATGCCAAACCTCGGGTCGTCATCATCGATCTGGCGGCGGGGGCGCTCGCCGGGCAGGAGGCCATCGCCGGCTATCAGCGGGCCGCCGGACCCGACACGCCGATCATCGCATTCGGCTCGCACGTCGATACCGGGGCGCTCGACGCCGCCCGCAAGGCGGGCTGCCGCGAGGTCATGCCGCGCAGCAGGTTCACGGCCGAACTCCCGTCGCTGATCCGGAAGTATTGCGGATCGACCGAATCGGGGGCATGAGCCCGGATTGGTCGAATCTCCGGATCGTCTCACTCATCCCGTTCGAGCGTGGCGGCGACGAGGAATGCGTCCAGCCGGGTTCCTTTGGAAAGGCCGATGTCGATCGAGGCGATCGGCTTCCACGGATGAGGGTTTTTCCAGGTCATCGTGCCGAGGCGTATCTGGGTCTTGCGAATCGGGTCGGACCGTTCCACTCCCTGAAAGTCGAGCAGGTGGTCGGTCACGATGTTGGAGCCCGTCCAGGCGATTTTGGCGTTGATGAGTCGTCCATCGTCCCATCGGCGGTCCGTCACCCAGTCGAGGATGCCTCGGCCGTAGACGACGGGGATTCTTTCGGCGGCCCCGTCCGCGTAATGCACCGTGTATTCCAGGACCTCGTCGCCGACTCCGACTCGATTCAACTCGCGATCGTCGTCCCAGGTGGCATGGAGCAGATGAAGCTGATTGGCCTTCGCGCCCACCTGGATCCCCTCGACCTTGCGGGGGATGCCGTACACCCCGTTGGGGCCGACGCGGATCATCCCTTCGTCGATCCGAAAATACTGGTCTCCAAGCTTGCGGAGGCCGCGCCGGAGCCGGTTCAGGTCGTTGCCGTTGCCGAGCGGGCCGTCGGCCAGAAGGTCGTTGCTCCGGGGGAGCAAATCGACGAAGGTGAACCGGTCTCGATCCGCGATGGGGATTGGAGAAAGATCGATCACATCGAGCGCCGCTCGGGGAGGATCGTCGAGGATCGGGTCGCGTTTCATCCGATAGATCAGGTCGACTTTTTCGGCCTCTCCCTTGATCATGCGACGCTGCATGATGAATCCACGACGAGAAAGCTCGACATAAAACGCGCCTTTCGGCATCTCCGGCAGGATAAACTCCCCTTTCTGGTCGCTGACCGCCGTGCTGAAGGTTTTGCTATTGGAAATTCGCCCGTCGACGGCGATCTGAACTCCCACGACGGGCGACCCATTCGGGTCTCGAACGACGCCGGTAATGGTCCGAGGCGATCCTTCGTATGCCCGGATATCATCAGGATCGCTCCATTGATCCTGCATGCGATTGAAGAGTTCTCGCCACTGTTTCGGATCATCCAACATCAACTCCGCCACAAGCTCCAGCGGAAAATTCCCGGTTTCGTTCTGGATTCCATCGGATCGACGGAAACCGTTGACGGCCCGGACGAGCCGCACGAGCTGGACGGCCCGCCTGTACCCTTTCTCGGGCACATCGATCGCGCGCCGTCCCAGCCGGCTGAACTTCCCGGCGTCGCACAATTCCAGGAAGTTTTCTCCGGGGGGGACATGGAAGGCGAAGAAACCCTTCGCATCGGTCTTTCGCTTCGGGAGATTGCCCAGGCCGGGCGGGGACGCCGGCCCCCGGCAGCCGACCTCTGCCCCGGCGATCGGTCGGCCCGTCTCGCCGTCGATCACGAGGCCATACAGCGGCACCCCCTCGATGACGTTCAAATCGGCGGTCGTCCGGGCCTTCGGGTGTACCCGAACCCCTTCCACGGCTTTGGTCGTCAACGACTCGTCTTCGAGATCGCTCCCGAGCATGACCGTGAAGACGCCGGGAAACAGTGGACCGATCGTATATTTCCCATGGGCATCAGTCACAGCGGTCCCGCCGCTCGACAGTTGGTGCATCCGCCGCTCTTCGAGTTCCAGGACGATCATCTGATCTTTCGGACCAAGCTTCGAAACATCGAAGGCGATTCGCTTCGGCGCATGGCTCTCGTTGGCATGCGCCGCGACGGTGATCCCCGCAATCGGACGGCCGAAGGCATCCCGCACCCGGCCGGTGATGGAACCGGGTGCCCCACTTGATTTTGGCATGCTCGTCGTGGTCTCCTAAATTAACTCCTA